>NZ_JBBKTR010000019.1:0-101615 GCF_037892465.1 Pontibacter sp. H249
ATTGCTTAAAACAGTTATTAAAAGGCAATCAGACCTAATAGCTAAGACTCTTTGTCAAACCCTACAGTTCCCAGAAAAAATGCGAAGAAAGTCTTCCTAATAACAGGAGGGAATCATTGCACCAATAAATTTTAAGCTATTATTAGACCACTGGCATTATACATTATAATCAAGTATCTAAATAAAAGAAATAAATAATATTTATTATATATGGTTCAATATTTAATACGTAATAATTATTATTCATTACCTATTAAATATTAATTATGTGTTTTGTCTCTAGTATTGATGATAGTCACTGAACATAAGTAACTATATTATTGAGCCTTATCTAAACGAAGAACTTCGCTGAGCCTCCATTAAAGAAGCATGCTTCTCCTTATCCAGTGTTTTGATCAACTCATGCAAAAGCGAATAAGCAGAGTTTGATTGAAGCAGATCCACCTCCTGCACACTATTCACCATCAACTTTCGGTTACAGATATTGATGCGGTTAAGCATCGGAACAATGCTGTTGAGGTAGCGGTTATAGAAGCCAGCAATATCCTCCACGCCGTCAGGAAGCTTATAGCCTGACTTGCCTTGGATACTTGCGATCAGCACCCCGTTGTCGCGCAGGTGTTGGACACAAACCCGCAGCTGCTGCTCCGAAAAAGTCGGAAATCTCCTTTTTAGCTTATCGATGATCTCCCGTTTCTCGATGAGGCGGTCAGGAGCGGTGCGGAACATCAGGTACAGGTACTGCAACACGGCAAGCGCCTCCTCCGAAAGGCTGTTTCTGCCAGAGAGTGCCTCTTGTGCGGACTCCGAGGCTATTCTTCGAATAAGATGGTTCTTCTGCCGATCTTCGGGGGTAGGGGAGAGGAGATAGTCTGTTCTTTCAAAAGGGAAAAAATCAATGAACGTACGGTCGTGCAGCAGATCGAACAGGGCGGATGCCTTTTCATGGCTGTGACTGGTGCAGTAAATCTTGCCCAGGCAGCCAGAAAGAAAATCTGCCAGCTGCACCAGGGGCTCCTCTGCCTTATCCTCCACCAGGCGATAAGAGCGCTCCGGTGTAAACAGATCCCGTTGGATAACTTTGGTTTCAATGTAATGGTGCAGGCTGCGCCGAAACTCTGGCCAGCCAAGCTGATCGGCATGAATCGAAAAAGCAGTGAAGTTTTTGGGAAACTGCTTGAGAAAGATTCTGTTGAAGTATTTATAGAACACATCATTATGATCAAAACCTGCTCCCTCCAGCTTGCTCTTGTTGATGACCATCCCCAGCACCACAAAGTCCAACTGGCGCAGCTCCCTTAATACCTCCAATCTTTTTCGGAAGCCCTTCTCATCATTGGGGATACGGCTGGACTTGATGGGTTGGCCTTGGAAGAAGCGTTGGCTGATCGTATCCCTTAGCAGCCGGGCCTGCTCCAGCTTCGTCTCATCCAGGAGAACAGCTGTCAGAACAAAATGGGAGAAGGTACCGGCTTTATCCAGATTTAGGCTGGCGTTTCCGAATTCATCCAGAAAAATATGTACATATTGCATAGGAGGAGTATAGGGTGATAACTCTTATGCCACATAAGATACAAAAGATGAAGCACTTTCAATATAAATATAGTAAGCCTAAACTACGCTGGTGAGGGCATCCGTTTGAAGCTGCCCTTGTCGGATGTGAAGCCGCTGAACGGTGATGGCAAAGAATTTCTTCCCCCTGCGGGTGGTGAAGCCATGGCTGTTAAGCCGGTCAGCAATTTGCTGATAGGTCATATCCTTTTCCCGATACATCTGGATCAGTTCCGTGGCCTGTCGGTTGGCTTTGTGCGATGCTGCGTTCTCCTGCCGTATCTGAAGTCCTTTCGTCCTGGCTCCCTGGGTCAGGTTCTCAGGCGTACCCAAGGCAAAACCCTGTAGCTTCTTTTGCTGGAGCGCGGCTCTGGTCCTGGAGCTGATTAACTCCCGCTCATGCTGGGCCAATACGGCGAAGATTCCGATGGTCAGGGTATTGGCATCGGGCATATCCACAGCAAGAAAGTCCACGTGGCTGTCACGCAGCTTAAAGATAAACCCGGCGTTACGACTGAGACGATCCAGTTTGGCAATCAGCAGCTGGGCCTGCTCCCGTTTGGCCAGGGCGATGGCCGCCTCTAGCTCTGGCCTATCGTTCTTCTTGCCGCTCTCCACCTCAATGTGCTCGGCAAGCAGCGCATCGCCGGGCTTGAGGAAACCCTTCACCATCTCGCGCTGTGACTCCAGACCCAGCCCGCTCTGGCCTTGCTTCTTTGTGGAGACCCGGTAGTAGGCCACGTACTTCATCTTCGCTACTCCTTATTATATAGGTGAAACTCGGGGGCGAAGATAGTTATAACATTTTACAAACGGACGTTTATAAAATGTTATAGATACACAAATATGTAAAATGTCTTTGCTTTGCTATAAATTTTAGAGAACCAACAGGTCAAAAGGGGATGTGTAATCTAAGGACCGTCCATCCATTAAAGACAGGGGAAGAGGTGCTTGCCTGTCGGGGCAGCAGTAAGATAGGGGAAAGTTTGAGAAAGGTGCCGTAGCATTTTGGATACCACAGTTTACCCTTGTGTACTTATACGAGGTCTTCTTGGTACACATTGACTTTATATGTACCAGAAATTAACATTCTTGGTACACACCTTCCGCTATATGTCCCTAAAATCAGCATTCCTGGTACATATTAAGAATCTTGCGTGCCTATAACAGGCGTGGTGGAGGTGTACTGCTCTTTGGCATTCACAAAGACCTCGATCAGGGGGAGGTTCAGGTAATAATTGCTCGTGCCTACCTTTTCTTTTTGTAGCAGTCCTAAATCAGCAAGTGCATTTAAATATCTGGCAGCGGCTTTTCGCTCCAGCATGAGGTCCTTCATCACAAACTCAATCTTGGTGTAGGGGTGCTTGAACAGGTTGTTGAGCAGATCCTGACTGTATATTTTTGGCAGGTCCGTACGAATTCTTTTTTTGTACTGCTGCATGAGGAGGTTAATGCTTTTCACCATCTCGATGGTCTGCTTGGCAGTTTCTTCCACGCCCTTCAACATAAATAAAATCCATGCTTCCCAGTCACCTGAGTCGCGTACCTGCTGCAGTAGGCGGTAATAGTCTGCCTTATTTTCCACCACATAGCGACTGAGGTATAGCACAGGTAGTTGCAGCAGGTCTTTGCACACCAGGTACAGGATGTTGATGATACGTCCTGTGCGGCCATTCCCGTCATAGAAAGGATGTATACTCTCAAATTGGTGGTGGATGATGGCCATCTTGATCAGCGGGTCGACATCCGATACCTCGTCATCATTAATATATTGGACGAGGTTATGCATGAGGTGTTCTATCTGGTCCGGGTGCTGCGGCGGTGTGTAAACCGTTTCACCCGTTTTGGCATTTTTCAATGCCGTGCCTGGCAGCTTACGCAGGCCAGCGTTGTTCTGCTCAAGTTCCTGTTGAATCCTAAGAATATGGCTTAAGCTCAGAATCTTATTCTTACGCACCGCTTCAAATCCTTCTCGTAAGGCAGTGGCATAGTTCTGCACCTCCTTAGTGGCAGTGCTTAGGGCGTAACCTGCCTGCAGTTCGGCTTTGAACAACTCATCCTGGGTGGTGATGATGTTCTCAATGGCCGAACTGTCCCGCGCTTCCTGCAGCGTAAGCGTGCTGATCAATATCTGTTCATTGGGAATAGTTGCGGCCACTCCTTTCAGCTCGGCCAGATAGCGGTGGGCTGTCGTCGCCTGTTTTAAAACGGCTTTTGTCTCTACTTCAACAGGAACAGGTAAATCAGTTGGCTGCCACATGGCTAAAATTGTATTAGATTAGTGAAAAGCTATTGGGGGTTCCCCAACAGCAAATGGTGTATAACTATGTAAGTTGTCTTTCTAAGATAACAGCAGTCGATGAGAAGGCCAGCTCTTGGTTGAGCTATAATTACAGCTGCCCTATCAGCTCCTTAGCCTTATTCAGGTTGTAAGCTCCCTCTATAGCTTTACTCTCAAAAACCATAAAATAGTTATAGCCAGAACCAGCCAGTTGTGCCCACTGATTGCCTAAACGGCATTTTGCTTCGCTGTCTGAATTATCCCGATCATCTCCCTTCGTTTCCAAAAGTATTACCCTTCCAGACTTCGTGTAAAGTATGAAATCAGGGTAATGGTTAGACTTGAACCCGTTTATGGCAAAGCCCTTGCCACGGCCCAGGTTACGATGCCAGAACAGTACATTTGGCAGGCCTGAAAGCTCCATAATGCTGCTCTGTTCAAAATTGTTCATACTTCCCTCGCGCTCATAAAGTGAGCTGGCAACCGGCGCACCCAGTGCACCAGGCACCAAAGTCATAGGAAACTTCCAGTTTGCAGCCGCTGTAATTTTTCCAATCTTCAGCTGCTCATTAAAGCGCTGTTCTGCATAGGCGTCAGCCAGTGATCGGATCTTCTTCTTTATCTTATCGGTGTAGCTATACTTGCGCGACAGGAAATCCCGAAGCTGTTCGGTTGTTAGCTTGGAAAGAATCCGCTCCACGTAGATTTTTACCTCCTGTTCAGCGATAGGGTACATGTTGCCGATAAGCTGCATGATCTGGTGACCAATGTCTTTTACCTGGCTCTCCTTAGGCTTTGCCAGAATGTACTCGGCAATGGGATCCTTTACCTGTTGCTGCTCAATCTTCGCGAAAGACGGTGTGAAGTCATCCTTCTTGGCCTCATGCAGATCCACCTTGTACATATCCGATGAGATGCTGTCAAACGCTACTTTAGTATCCTCATCGGAAAGCCGGAAACCTTTTAACAGCACCTCCTGATTAAGTAGGGCAGAACCTGTTTCCATATCGAAAATAGAGCTGGTGGGTACTTCCAGGAAAAACTGCGGTAAGACTATCTGCTGTGCCGTTTCTGCAAAGGCATCCCGCATCTGGTAACGCTGTACTTTTTCACCCATTTCAGAAAAGATGTTGTCCGTGTTCGATTTCTCCTGCTCCTTTATCCGCTGCTCTGTCTCGGCAACCTGCTGCACAGCCATTTGCTCGATCTGTGAAACGACGGAAGACGAGGCAGTAGGAGGTAAAGGAGTATCAAGGCTATAGTTAATGCGACCGGTGTCGATCTGGTCCTCATCGGGTGTCTCCGGGTACTCCTCTGGGAAGAATGCCTTGTTCAGCGATTGCTGGGGCGTTTCCTCTGGCTTTGGTGCCTCTGGAAGTGTATCCTTATGGCGGTAGTCTTTGCTGCTGAAACCGGATGCCTGCAGCCCTTTTACAATATTCTGCAGCGTTTCGTTAAACTTAGCTGAGGCTGTGAGCACGTAGGACACGTTCAGCAAGGGGTGACTGTGTTTCATCACATAGGGCTGGCGCAGCACACGACCCAATATCTGCTCCACATCTACTGCCGAGGACTTGTCGGCCAGGGATGCCAGTATGTAGGCGAAGGGGCAGTCCCAGCCTTCTTTCAGGGCGTTTATAGTAATAATAAAGCGAACCGGGCATTTCTCCGACATCAGATCCACACCCTTCAGCTCGTCTTTGTTTGCTGTTTTTATCTTGATCTGCTCCTCCGGAATGCCTAGTTTGAGCAGTTGCTGCTTCAGTTTATCGAAGGTAGTGTTGTCTTCGCCGGTGCGTGGCTGCGCCTGAAACAGCACGATCGGGCGTATATAGCGGCCTCCGTTTTTGTGTTGGGCCTTGGCCAGCTGCTCCAGGTTCTGTTGCAGGTGCAGAGCGCTGTTCACCACCTCCGTTTTGTCGTGGTGGTTATACACGATGACAGGCAGCTTTACCATGTGCTCTTTCTTCAGCTCAATGGCAGGCACCAAGCTGATGATGTTGCTGTTCTCCTTCGGCGTGGCGGTAAGGTCCAGCAGGAAAGACGGGTTCAGGGCCTGCAGCATGTCCACACTCAGGTCGCTTTCGGCATTGTGGCTTTCATCTACCACTACCACAGGGTTCAGGCTACGGATCACGTTGATCAGCGCCGTCTCGTCTGTATTGTCAAGCAGGTGAGAAGTATCTTTATACTGCTGTGCGAACTGCGCCAGCTGCCCGTTTTCCTGGTATACTTTGCGGTCTTCCTTGCGGCGGGCACGCAGGCTGGCAAAGCTCATGACGATGATGGTGAGCTGCTCCTGCACCACCGTCGGGTTGAAGTTAGCCCCCTGCAGCAGGTCGTCTTTTTTGTACACCTCTACGCGGTGGTTGAAGAGGGCATCCAGCTTCTGGCGGTAAGGGTGATCCGGGTCACTCAGGTTCTTTACCGTCTGGTCCAGCAGGTTGCTCCACGGCACCAGCCATACTACGGCCTTGGGCTTCTCCACCGGGAAGGCCCTGAAAATGGTGCTCAGGGCATTGCAGGCAATAAAGGTTTTGCCACCGGCGGTGGGCACCTTAATGCAGATGCTGGCCGCCCCCGGTACATTGTTTTTGTAAGGGCGCATGCCTTCGCCGGTTAGCGGGTTGTGTGGCCCTATTTTGTCCTCCCAATACCTGCTAAAGGCCTCCCCAACCAGCTTATGCTGCTGGGTGTACTCCAGAAATGTTTCAAGGTCCTGTATTACCTGCTGCTGATATGTTTTTAACTCCATTTAGGATCCCGTTCGTCTGTTAGTTTTTTTAGAACTGGCGTTTAGTTTTTCTACTTCTTTCTCGGAATCGGCTTACCTGGCGACTTCCTCTTACTGAACTATTCAAATTTTTCTAATAGTTGCCGATTCATCCAGAAAATATACACCCTCCTTTATCTGATGATCGGGGGTAGTATAGAAGAAGATAGTTGATTCCGGCGGGTTTTGCTGTGCTGGCATATCTTAAAACCTTGAAATATCTCTCGGTATCTTTTTGAAAACGATGTTATACTTCTGCAACAGCTCTTTGGGAAGCAGGCAGTTGTCGGCATACATCACATACTGCTCTGCCTTGTGCGTGACGGTGGCCAGGAAATCGTAGTCAAGGTTGGTGATCTGGTTTGGCTCGTACACAAAGTAGTAGGCAGTGTGGTGCAGGCTGCCCAAAAAGTATGTATCGGAGCCAGCGACAGGGGCAGGGTAGGGGCTGCGGGTTTCGGAATACCAGATGTATTGCCGCATGCGCTCCAGCCCTACCGCCTCGTTCAGGTTGTTCTCCTCATCAAACAGGCACGGGCCTAATGTATAATAGGTAAAGTCGCCGCCTGTGCCTGCTACTGCTTTACTGCCTTCGCCATAACCCTGCATCACCCGCTTCACGCGCTCGGCGGTTATACTTTCGGCATAGTCTTCCATCTCCACCAGTATAAACCTGCGGTTTCCGCCATCCTCCTTGTTCAGGTTCAGCACGGCATGGGCCGTGGTGCCGGAGCCTGCGAAGCTGTCAAGGATGATATAGTCTTTGTCGGTAACTATTTTTAGAATTCTATCAAGTAATTTAGTAGGTTTTGGTGTTTCAAATTCGCCGGCGTCACCAAAGATAGATGCTAGCTCCTTAGATGCTTCTTGATTATGAGCTACTTCAGAATTTGGCCACCAAGTCCATACAGTTGTACCTTCAGTTTCGCTCAAAAACTTCTTTTGTCTTGGTCTAGCATTTCCATCTTGGCCAAACCACACTCTATTATCCTGTATAAGACGCAAGAAGGTATCTTCTGAAAATGCCCAGCATCTACCTTTGGGTGGTTTCAATGTGTTACCATTTGGTGTTGGTATATTGTAATATTGAGCCTCAGTGGCGTGTCCAGTTTGCCCAGTCATATCAACTGAAGCCCAAGGTCCTCTAGGGTCATTATCTGGATTCTTATAAGCCTTCGATCTTTCTCCACTTAATTTCACTTGATTCAACTTCATAAACTGCTTTTTTTTTGAATAAGCTATTATGAAATCATGTGCTGGAGCAAGATTCTTTCTTGCATCAGGTGACGTACGCTTTTGCCAGACAACGTTTGCCACAAAGTTCCCCGCCCCAAATATCTCATCCATCATCAGCTTCAGGTTTGCCTGTTCATTATCATCAATGGAGATGAAAATGGCACCGTCCTCAGCCAGCAACTTGTGCAGCAGCTTCAGGCGCGGGTACATCATGCAGAGCCACTTGTCGTGGCGGGTCAGGTCTTCGCCTTCTTTGCCCACCACCTGCTGCAGCCACCGCTGTATCTTAGGGTCGTTTACATTGTCGTTGTACACCCAGCTCTCGTTGCCGGTATTGTAAGGCGGGTCGATGTAAATGCATTTCACCTTGCCCTCATACTCCGGCAGCAGCGCCTTTAGCGCCTCCAGGTTATCACCGTGTATGATCTTGTTTCCGGCTGCGGCGGGTGCAGTTTGCTGTTCGGTGGTGAAAGTATAGGCAGGCTCCAGCACCCTGAAGGGCACGTCGCGGTGGTGGTTCACTACTTTTTCTTTTCCAATCCAGTGGAGCGTAGGCATCGGGTAAGGGTGGTTTCTGGGTTAGCTACAAAAAGGTAAAGATAGCAAGGTTTCGGGAGATAAGCGCACGATAAAAATAGTACTATGGCGCAAGTGCCTATCACCGCTTTTGCAGGAGCTCACCCATTTTTTTGCATAAAATATATAAAAGCAGTTCAGTAATATATAAAACCGTAATCTGAAATGACTTGTAAAACAGGAACAGCAAAGGTGCAACTGGTGCTGTGCACTCCTTGCAAGGAACTGTTGTGGCGGTACAGCTTATTAGCTCCTTTGCAATTAACTACATGTAAGATAGCACTACCAGCATGGATAACAGTCAACATAACACACATAACAACGGCAAGCATCAGGGTGGCGGGGATGCGCGGCGTAACCCGGCCCATGGCCGAAAGGCAGCTGCGCGAACATAACAAGTAAATGCACGAAGGCGGAGGTGGTGACGGTAAAGGCAAGGACCATGACATGGAAATGAACCCCGAGATGCGCCAAAAGATGCTGCACATGCACCACATGCAAACGCTGTGGGTTTACTGGATGATCATCATCCTGGGGGTATGGGTGCTGCTGTCTCCGCTGACCTTCGACTATGGGAGGGCGGTGACCGAGCCCAGCGGCGGAAGCGAAGTGTGGCTGAGTATGGAAGAGCGGGTCGCTTTTATGAAATGGAGCGACATCATCAGCGGGGCACTGCTTGGTTTGGAAGTGGCTGCCCTGGCTGTACCCTTAGGGCCTAAAACAGAAGTTTATGCCGAGTGGGGACGAGTACATCAAGTAAGGCACTACCGACTGACGCGGTAAAAGTGCAGGTGCGGGAGGAACATAAAAAAGAGAAGTTGAGGAGGCCCTGAAGCCTGCACAGCATCAGCACGTACCCTAACTGACCGTTATAAATAGTTTTACAGCAAATGGAAAACTCAAACTGATATGGAAATAATAAAGTTTAAGACAAACGTCGTGGATGAGGAAGCCTTGTCCAAAGTGGCACCACTTTTAGATAAAGAAGAAAGGATAAGCAAGTGGAGCCTCGACACGGAAAGCGCAGAAAAGGTGCTGAGCGTGTCAGGCACGGGGCTGGACCCTCAGGTAGTTGAGAGCGCAGTAGAAGAGGCCGGGTATAAGGCTGAAATTATACGTGTAATGGGCATTAGTGGCGGAGATTTGTGAGCCTAACATAAAAAATAAAGTGTGGGCGTGGGAATAAAATAAATTGAAAACAGCCTTGATAGCAGCAGGCGCAGCATAAAAGCAACTGCACTTGATTACCGTTTATAAATGAAGACCAATCAATATCTAAAACTATGAAAAAGCTGTACTTGTTTGTCTTAACACTTCCACTATTGCTGAATTACGCTTGTACTTCAACACCCTCTTCTGACGTCGCAGATGCAACGGCTTCACAAGAAGCACAACCTGTGGACTCGGTAAGCCTCCAAATGATTGCCGCTGATCTGGTCTCCCCGGTGTTCCTGACGCAACCACCTAACGACGAGCGGCTTTTTGTGGTAGACCAGGTAGGTGTGATTAGAGTGGTGAAAGACGGCCAGCTACAACCGGAGCCATTTCTGGATCTGCAGAGCAAGATTATCAAGCTTAAAAGTAAACATGAAGAAAGGGGGCTGCTGGGCTTAGCCTTCCATCCGGAGTTTAAAAGCAACGGAAGGCTCTTTGTATACTATAGCGCCCCGCTAAGACCGGATGCCCCTAGTGGCTTTGATCATACCAGCGTGGTGGCAGAATACATGGCGACAGGAAACAACCGCGAAAAAGCCGACCCCAACTCAGAGAAAGTGCTGATTAATGTGAACCAGCCGCAGGATAACCATAATGCCGGCACGCTCATGTTCGGCCCCGATGGATATCTATACATCAGTTTAGGCGACGGTGGCAACAAAAATGACATCGGGGAAGGGCACGTCACGGATTGGTATAACAAAAATGACGGTGGCAACGGCCAGGACGTGAAACAGAACCTATTGGGCAGTATTTTGCGCATCGACGTCAACAGCGGTTCCCCTTATGGTATTCCTTCGGATAACCCCTTCGCTGGCAATCAGGACGGCATGAAGGAAATCTATGCCCATGGTCTGCGTAACCCCTACCGCTTTTCCATCGACAACAAAACGGGTATGATCATCGCTGCTGACGCGGGGCAGGTGCTGCGCGAGGAGATCAATGTTATCCGGAAAGGAGCGAACTACGGCTGGAACGTGAAAGAAGGCACGCTGTGCTTTAATGCTGCCGACAACAAAAACCCGCTGCCTGACTGCCCTGACCAGGACAGCCTGGGGAACAAGTTTGTGAACCCTGTCATAGAATTCAAAAACAGCATGACCTACCCGGACGAAGGATTGGGTATAGTGAGTGTTGGTGGCTACGTGTACAGAGGAAACAAACGTGCAGCCCTGAATGGGGACTACCTTTTTGGAGTCTGGACCCAGCACCACGGCAAACCGGACGGGGCCGTTTTTGCAGCAAAGATGGCTGGCGAGCAGGGGCCCTGGAGCTACAGGAAGCTTTACTTTCGTGACAAGCCGGGCAGTGCATTTGGGCACTACGTGCTAGGCTTTGGACAGGACAACAGCGGGGAGGTGTACATTCTGGGGAGCGACGAGGAAGGCCCAACCGGCAAGACAGGGAAAGTATATAGGATTAATTAGTTGTAAGAATGGTAACCATTATAAAAACATAAATGATAAGCTATTACATACGGCTGTGCCAAGTTGTTAAATATGTGCAGTTTTGAATCTAAAGGCGATTATTTAATATCTATGATAGAAGATAAACACTTGGAGACAAATCCACAGGAGGTTGTTTTAGACCGCTCGCCCTCTGCCAGAAATATCCACGCAATAGTTTTTGAGGAGGCTGAATCCGAACTGAAGCGGTCTTCACCAGCTTTATTATGGTCTGGTTTGGCGGCTGGGCTTTCGATGGGTTTTTCCATGATCTCGGAGGGATTGCTGAAGGCTTATCTACCGGATGCAGAATGGAGTATTTTAGTATCTACCTTTGGGTATAGCATGGGCTTTCTGATCGTGGTTCTGGGCAAGCAGCAACTATTCACCGAGAACACGCTCACACCAATACTGCCGCTGCTGCACCGTAAAAACATGGCTACGTTCTTGAATGTCGGGCGTCTTTGGGGGATAGTGCTTTTCGCCAACCTGCTGAGCGCTTTAATTATCGCTATGGCAATCGCCTATACCTCTATCTTCGAGCCGCATGTGATGAAGGCTTTTGAGGCGATAGGGAAGAAGGCAATGGAGCCGGGTTTTGGCACTACCCTGTTGCGGGCGGTGTTTGCTGGCTGGCTTATCGCCCTGATGGTATGGCTCTTACCTTATGCTGATGCCGCCCGGGTTTGGGTAATTATAATTATTACATACATAGTAGGAATTGGCCATTTTAGCCATGTTGTGGCAGGTGCTGTCGAAACCTTTACGCTTGCTGCCACACAACAGGTTTCCTGGTTCGATGTGCTGGGGAATTATATCCTGCCCACGCTTATCGGCAACATACTCGGTGGCGTGATCTTAGTAGCAGCCATCAACTATGCCCAGATTAAAGCAGGCAGGTTTAAAAAGGGTAATACTTAGCTTTTTATACATGCCTGCTTCAGCATCTCGGTCATTTGTATGCAACACTCTTTTGTGCGTTGAGTTAGCAGGACCAACTGATTACTGCCTTCTTTCGGTGTGCCGCTTGCGGGTAAGCGGCGGAATAAAATAAAATTCCCTTCAGGTTGTAAGAGTTAAAGAAATCCAACTCTGCTTAAATATTCACGTTTCTATATACTTTACTTCAACAACTATAAAACCATAAAATGGAACACGCTAACCAAAATAGTAATATGAAAGGAAGCTACACAAAGTTTGTATTGATGCTGGCCTTCTCTTTTGTTGCGATGTACATCACCATGTACATGAACACGTATCAGTTTGACCATGTGTATTTTAGCATGACACGCTTTTACATGTCCTGCCTGGGTATTTCGGCAATGGCCGTGATCATGTTTTTGTTCATGAGAAAAATGTACAAGAACAGAACAAAGAACATGGCAATTATTGCAGGAAGTATTCTCTTGTTTATAAGTGCTTTATCTCTTGTTCGCGCACAAGAACCAATCGGCGATGTGCTTTGGATGAAAGCCATGATCCCGCACCATTCTATTGCCATATTAGCCAGCGAGCGTGCTGACATTAAAGATCCTGAGGTAAAGAAACTGTCGGAAGAAATAATTAAAGCGCAGAGAAAAGAGATTAGTGAGATGAAAGCAATGTTAGAGCGCCTGGATAAAGAATAGCACCTGCTCTAAACATGCAATTATTGAAGATTGGTCGGATTAAACAGTCTTGAGGCGCTACACACATGAGGTGTAAATTGGGTTTAGCGCCAGAGGGTAAGTATCTCTAATCTCGATTAACTACACCAAAAAGTAACAGCCCTGCCTCTCTAAGAAAGGCAGGGCTGTTGCTTTTTACCTTATACTCAATTGTGTGTTGTCATTTCTACCAAAGGGAGAAATCTGTAATGCTTTGTGCAATAATTCAGATTTTCCAAAGCTATACTCGCTCTCTTAGACTCTCGCGTTAAGAGTGTTCGAAATGACAGAAAGTTGCTAAAATACTACAGCCAGCTATCAGCCATTAGTTTTATGTACCACATCCCAGGTCCAGCCGTCCATTTCCAGTAATGCCGTAAGCAGTTTTCTGTGTTCCTGTACCTCATGGCTAAAAAGTGGCTTATGCTGGAGTGGTATCCCTTTCTCCTCCAGCTCCGAAAGATCAGGAACTGGGGCGCCCTCTTTAGGGGAGGCACTTGTCAAGAAGCTGCCTTTTACCATATTTAGGTACGAGTCCAGCGCTTTCTGCAGCATACTCATTTTCAGCTGATCTACTCCCGCCTGTGGTGATACCGTTTGCGCCAGCATCAGGTGCGTTTCAGCCAGCAGCACAACAGCAGGTGTGATAGCCTGTTCAGGCTTACTGTCATGAAAATAGTGAATGACAGGGTAAGACTGATGGTTAACGGTGTGCTGCAGCAGCATTTGACACAGATCCGAAGTAGTATCGAAGAAAGAAGAGAGTTCTTGCCCGTTCCAGCTGTTGGTTAGTACCTGCTGCGGCGTTTTACCCATACTGCTGATGTAAAGGCTGAGCTTGCTTTGCACGCCCACGGCAGACAGCACCGGGATGAAATACGTGATGGAAGTAGTGATGAAAGCCAGGCCGGAGAAAGCCGCGACACTGGTTACAATCCGCCAGAAGTCATTGGTTACCACATAGTCGCCCACACCCAGCGTGGAGAGGGTAAAACCGGCATAATACAGCTTCTCCCAGGCATCGGCAGGAGCCAGCGTACTGCTCTTCTGAACAGCGTCGGGATCTGACAGCAGCAGCAGGAACAGCCCCAGCCAAAGCCCGACTACCCACACCAGCAGGATAGAGACCAGTACAGATGGGCCGGCATACTGTAGCAGTTTTGATTTTCCTTTTCTGCCTGCAGCAAGAAAAAACACTTTCCAGACGGACCTGGACACGAGATTGGTGATTTTTCCTCCTCCGTTGGACGAAAGCGTGGTTTTGATGATATCAAGTACGGTGATGGCAAAAAGGAAGGCTCCAAGGCAGAGGTATAGGATATTCATAAAATAGCATGGTTTGCACTAAATATGCTTCTTAACGAATATATAGAAGAATGGATTTGCAGCACTTTTTGTAATTCGCTAGCCGGTGCAGTTAAACAACATGCCTACAAATTGTTTTAACCTTTACCTCTTGCCGATTGATAATTCAAGGCGGTTTTTTTCTAAGTATATATAAAAATTGACTCAAAATATGTAAAACGGTGCTGCTACACGGAGAGTATAACAGAAATGTGTTGAACTAATTTGTATAACTATGAACAAAGACTTAATAAAAGCCTTAGCAGCATGTGAGGTATCTTGCAACCATTGTGCTATTTCTTGCCTCCAGGAAGACGATATAAAAAAAATGGTGCCCTGCATCCGGCTGGATCTGGACTGCGCTGCCATTTGTAGAGCTACATTAGACTATGTATCGCGTGACTCCCGCTACGCGAAAGATCTTGTACAGGAGTGTATCAAAATTACCAAAGCCTGCCAAGAAGAATGCAAGAAACACGATATGCAGCATTGCCAGGAATGTGCTGACTCTTGCGCCAAGTTAGTGCAGGCCTGTGAGCAGTACATGAGTGCTTCATAAATCAGGCTTAAGTATGGTAGCTGGTTTACTGAAAGCCAAATTGTTTGCCACACTAGTATAAAATGATGTGGCAAGTACAAAGAGCAACTACTAAGTAGCCAGTGAAACCGGTGATAATACCGTACAACTAAACTGATGTATAGTTACTTGAGCCATAAAAAAGTACAATAGAAATATCCCCCTGCTGTCGGAGATTTTTGCAGTCGCTCCGGTGGTGGGGGTTTACTATTTAAAGCTAAAGCAGAATTACCGCCAGCTTCAAGCTTACAGAATTAACTGAAAGGCTGTGTCAGTTGAGTGGATAGGAAGCCGGAGCAGAGTTTCTCTTTGGCTGTAGGGCAAATCAGCCAGTCAAAGTATATTAAATTTCCCATACTTATGCAAAGTATCCTGAATAGTAGAAATTATGCAGCGTTAGTGATTTTCATGATAATACACCTTGCGCTTACCCAAAAAGAGGCCGCTGCCCAAACCGACACTATTGTTTACAACCTGACCATTGACCAGCAGCAGGTGAAGATAGCCGGCAAAAAAAGTATGGGCATGACCATCAACGGCACCATTCCCGGTCCCACCTTGCGCTTTACCGAAGGAGATTACGCAGTAATGCACGTCAAGAACGAGATGGACGTGGAAACCTCTGTGCATTGGCACGGTTTGCTGGTGCCCAACTTCTACGACGGCGTACCCTACCTCACTACGCCTCCCATTCCGCCGGGAGAAACGTTTACCTATGAGTTCCCGACAAAGCAGGCGGGCACCTACTGGTACCACTCCCACACGGGTTTGCAGGAGCAGTCGGGGGTATACGGCTCCATTGTGATAGAGGACCGGGAGGAGCGCATGGATTATGACACCGACCTGGTGCTGGTGCTGTCGGACTGGACCTATGAGAAGCCTAAGAATGTGCTCAAGACGCTGAAGCGGGGCCTGGAAATCTACGACATCCAGAAGGGAACTTCGACACCGCTAAGCATGGTAATAGCCCGGGGAGCATTGGGGGCGCAGGTGAATTTTTGGAAACAGCGCATGGAGGGTGCTGATATTGCTGACATATACTACCCCGCCTTCCTGACAAACGGGCAGCCTGTGCGGGAGTACCCAGAGTATAAGCCGGGGCAAAAGGTAAGGCTGCGGGTGATCAACGCAGCCGCATCCAGCCAGTTCTGGCTCACTTTTGGCGGCCCCACGCCTTTGCTTATCGCCGCCGACGGACTGGACGTGGTGCCGGTGCGGCATGCCCCAACCTTTATCGCCGTTGCTGAAACCTATGATTTTGTAGTGACCGTACCCGAGAACGGGAAGCTGGAAATAAAGGCCACCGTACAGGACGGCTCCGGCCATACCTCCGCCTATCTGGGGCAGGGGCCCGTAGTACCTGCACCCGATGTGCCCCGGCCTGATAAGATCGCGATGATGCAGCAAATGGCAGCCATGGATATGAAGATGGGGGCTCCCGCCCTCAAGTTCAACCCCAGCGAAGTAGAGCCCTACGAGATGATGAAAGAATGGGGCATGCAGATGGATGGCGATATGCAGATGGATGGTGACATGCACATGAACCATGACAAAAGTATGGAAGGCAAAATGAAGCCGCAGCCTACGGAGCAGAAACCGATGCATGAGCACAACATGGAGATGAAGCAGGACACGGCAGGCGCTATAAACGCTAAAAAGATGGATCACTCCAAAATGGAGCACCAGAAAATGCAAACAGATACCACCGCTGCAAAGGGTATGGATCATGCCAAAATGAACCACACCATGCACGGCAGGGAGATGCAGCCAGACACCGCCGCTGCCATGGAAATGGACCACCGTATGCACGGGCAGCGTGTGGATACAGCAAAGGCCAGTTCCGTAAAAGAACGCAAAAGCATCGGCATGCAGCACGAGGGCATGCCGGGCATGGACATGTTCGCCGAGTATAATTACGATTACCTGAAGGCTCCGGAGCCAACCGATTTTGCAGAAGGCAAACCCGTGCGTGAGATACTCCTCAACTTGACCGGAAACATGGTGCGCTACATCTGGAGCATGAACGGCGTGCCGTTAAAAGAAGCCGACAAGATAAAAATCAACCAGGGCGAAGTTACCCGCATCACGCTAAACAACCTGACCATGATGCACCACCCCATGCACCTGCACGGCCATTTCTTCCGGGTGATTAACGAGCACGGGGAGTATTCTCCGCTCAAGCACACGGTAAATGTGGCGCCGATGCAGAAGGTGGTGATTGAGTTTGACGCCAATGAGTATGGCGACTGGTTCTTCCATTGCCACATCCTCTACCATCTGGATGCCGGTATGGCCCGCATCTTCAGTTACGATACCCCGCGTGACCCGCGCCTGAAAATGTACCCGCTCAATGTGCTGACAAACAAAAGTAACCACTTTTTCTTTTGGGGAGCCGTGGATGCCGCCTCACACATGAGCGAGACAAGAATGGTGCTATCTAACCTGCGCAACCAGTTTACCTTAACAGCAGAATACGGCTGGAACAAGAATCTGGAGGCGGAGTTTACCTATGGCAGATTCCTGTACGACTACCTGAGCGTATTCGCCGGTGTGAACGTAGAGAACGAGGAGGAGGATAGCATGGACGAGGTGGAAACCACTGCCATTGCCGGTATCCGGTACCTGACGCCTTACCTGTTTAACCTCGACCTGCGCCTAGACAATAAGCTGAGGCCACAGATAAGTCTGGGCCGGGAAGTGTTGATTTTTCCACGCACGTTCCTGTTCGGAGAGTATGAGTACCAGGCGGACTTTGGCTGGGTAAACGACTTTGAGCCGGAAGAGGGCACAGGTAAAGCAGATAACTACCGCAGCGAAACCACCTGGAACGTGGGGCTGGAATACCTGGTGTCGAAGAGTTTTTCGCTGATGGGCAGCTACGACAACCGCTTCGGAGCGGGCGGTGGCCTAACGGTGCGCTTCTGATGTAGTTTCTGCGTTCCCTGAAGTAGGTAACTTTAGACTTTAGCGCCTAGTATTGAACCGGTTGTGGATTTGGTGTTATATTAGCCTGATGAAGCTAAAAAGTAAGCAATACTATATCCGCAAATCTCACCGCTATCTTGGCCTTGTGTTAGGCATCCAATTCTTCTTCTGGACACTTGGTGGGTTATACTTCAGCTGGAATGATATTGATAAGGTACACGGGGACCACCTCAGGAGCGGGAAGAAATATTTCCCGGCGTCTATGCAAATGGTGTCGCCGCAGGTGGTGCTGGAGCAGCTAAAAGCTAATAAGGCGGTAGACTCTGTGCAGTCGGTGCAGCTGATCGAAGTTGCGGGTGTGCCTACTTACCAGGTGCGCTACTTTTCGGGTGCCGTGGATCATGCGCAGCATGAAGCTGGGGGGCACATGCCAAGCCATACTTCCAATGTAAAAGTGCAGCTGGCCAATGCCGAGACCGGTGCGCTTGTCTCACCGCTTTCTGAAGATATGGCCGTGGTAGTTGCCAAACGGCAAATGGCGAATCCGATAAAAGTGGATAAAGTGGAGTACCTGACAGAAGTTAGTTCGCACCACGAGTACCGCGAAAAACCGTTGCCAGCATGGGCCGTAACCTTTAGCAAGCCGGACAAATGTACGGTGTACGTTTCAGCAGAGTTAGGTACATTCCAGGCTATACGCCACGACCAATGGCGCGTATTCGATTTCCTCTGGATGCTGCACACCATGGACTACGCCGGCAGAGACAATTTCGGAAACGTGTTGTTAAAAGCGTTCTCTATCTTTGGCTTGCTTACTATACTTTCCGGCTTTGTGCTGTATTATATGTCGTCACCGTCGGTAAGAAAAGTAAAGAAGCGGGTGCAGAAAGTATAGCGCATCATCTTAATAAACCCTTATCTAAAGTATAAATTCAACGTGAAAAAGAAGACATTCCTTTTAGGAGCTGCGACCGTAGCGGCAGCAATCACAACAAGTTGCACCAGTACCACAGAGGAGAGCCAGCAGGAGCAGGTTTCCTCTGTAGAAATAGCAGAAACCCCAGAGCCACAGGAGTCACAGCCAGACACGATTAAAGGCAGCATCCCATCCGAAGCCGCAGGAAGTATAGGCAACGCAGACATTAAAATAAACTACCATGCACCGGGCGTAAAAGGGCGAATTATTTGGGGAGGTTTGGTGCCGTACAACCAGGTATGGGTAACAGGAGCACACATGGCCACCTCTTTTGAAACTGATAAAGCCTTGATAATTGATGGCAAGGAATTACCTGCCGGTAAGTATGCTTTATTTACCATACCGGGAAAAAATGAGTGGACGGTGATCTTCAATAGGGACTGGCAGCAGCACCTGGCCGACAAGTACGATCAGAAAAAGGATGTGCTGCGAGTGCAGGTGAAGCCAGAGGAACTGAAACAACACCAGGAAAGATTGAAGTATGAGATACTTGGGAAAAATAGCTCAGAAGGCGACATTCTTATTGCCTGGGATAAAGTTGGACTAACGGTGCCAGTTAGATCTAACTCGTAATCAAAGCATAAGGAGGTGGCAAACGCGCTCTGACACCTCCTTATAGATTTAACGATAGAAGGCAATATAACTTTGGGAACAGACGCAAATATTCATCTGCACCAACTGGTAGCGCTGGCTCCCACACCCAGCACCACACGAGGCGTAACTTGCCTTCCGACTCTGATCTCGGCAAGATCTATAACCTCCACCTGCTACTTTAGCTGCCTACGCAGCAGCTGCGCGTTAATAGCCACAATCACGGTGCTCAGGCTCATGAGCGCCGCCCCAACAGCAGGAGACACCATGATACCCTGCTGATACAGCACACCGGCAGCCAGCGGTAGCGCCACCACGTTATAGCCCGTTGCCCAGATCAGGTTCTGGATCATTTTCCGGTAAGTTGCCTTACCAAATAGTATGAGCGAGGCAATGTCCTGCGGATTGCTGTTGACCAGGATGATGTCGGCAGTCTCGGCGGCCACATCGGTGCCCGAGCCCACGGCAATGCCCACGTCGGCCTGCGCCAGGGCAGGGGCGTCGTTCACGCCGTCGCCCGTCATGGCCACAAACTCACCATTTTGCTGTAGCTCTTTTACTTTCTCCTGCTTCTGGTGCGGCAGCACATTGGCCAGGTAGCCATCCATGCCCAGTTTGTCGCTTACGCTCTTGGCTACACGCTCATTGTCACCGGTTAGCAATAAGTTCTTAATGCCGTTCTCTTTCAGTATCTTTATGGCTTCCTCTGACTCAGGTCGTATTTGGTCTTTCAACGTGATAAAGCCTGCCACCTGTTGGTCTATCATAATATAGACCACGGTTTCTACACCATCTTCGGCATCGTTTTCGGGTACTTGTATGTTGAACTCTTTAATGTAGTTTGGCCCTACTACCTTCACATCCTTTCCTTCCACGGTTCCCTCCAAGCCCTTGCCGGGCAGGTAGTGAAAGTCAGAGGAAGCGGGTATGGTAATGCCTTCTGTCTCAACCTTGCGCAACACGCCCTGCGATATGTAGTGCTCTGAGTTTTGCTCGACTCCGGCTGCCAACCTTAGCAATTCCTGCTCTGTGTAGGCCGGGTTCAGCGATACAACCCGTGCCACCTCATGCGAGCCTTGGGTTAGGGTACCTGTTTTGTCGAAGATGATGGTGGTGATGTTGCGTGAGTTCTCAAAAGCAGTACGGTTACGGATCAGGAGCCCATTGTTTGCAGATACAGCTGTAGAAATAGCCACTACCAACGGTATAGCCAAACCCAGCGCATGCGGACAAGAAATAACCATAACGGTAACCATCCGCTCCAAGGCAAAGCCAAACTCAGCACCGGCAATTAGCCACGCGACTAAGGTTAAAGTACCGGCAGTAAGGGCAATGTAGGTGAGCCATTTGGCAGCCTTGTCGGCAAGCCGTTGCGTATCTGATTTTGTTTTCTGAGCCTCCTGTACCAAGGTAATTACCTTGTTCAGGTAACTGTCTTTTCCGGTGCTTTGCACACGCACCTGTAGCGAGCCGTTGCCGTTTATGGAGCCACCAATTACCTTATCGCCTGGTTTTTTCTGCACCGGTTTGCTCTCACCAGTCAGCATGCTTTCGTTCAGGTAGCTATCTCCCTGTACCACTTCGCCATCGGCAGGCACTTTCTCACCGGGCTTTATTAGAATAAGATCATCTGCTTTTAGCTCCTCTACCTTCACTTTTATGGTTTGTCCATCTTTGATAAGCGCAACCTCGGCTGGCATCATGCTCACCAGTAACTCAAGGGCTTTGGAGGCACCTAACACAGATCGCATCTCAATCCAG
Organism: Pontibacter sp. H249; assembly: GCF_037892465.1. Lineage (NCBI taxonomy): Bacteria > Pseudomonadati > Bacteroidota > Cytophagia > Cytophagales > Hymenobacteraceae > Pontibacter > Pontibacter sp. H249. The sequence continues at coordinate 20,898 of NZ_JBBKTR010000019.1, forward strand.
TGGCCCAGCAGCATTACCACAATCAGGGTGGCAAGTTCCCAGAAAAAGTCCATGCCTTTTATCCCGAAGGCCACTGCCGTGCTGTATACATAGGCCACGGTAATGGCTACGCCAATCAGCGTCATCATGCCCGGGGCCTTTTTCTTAACCTCCTCGGCAAGGCCTGTTAGAAATGGCCAACCCCCATAAAAGTAGATGATGCTGGAAAGCACAAAGGAAATCATCATGTTGTAGGGGATATTCAAAGAGTAGCCCAGAATATCCTGGATCATAGGGCTGATGATGATAACCGGAACCGATAATGCAAGTGAAACCCAGAAGCGTTTCTTAAAGTCCTCGATCATCATGCGGTGGTGGTCGTGGTGGCCCTCATGCTCCCCGTGTTCCGCGTGGCCTATGTGCTCTTCGTGCGGTGGGGGCGTGCCTTCTCCATGCGGCATGGCCTTGTGGTGGGCGTGCAGTGTCTTTTCCTCCAGCCGCTCTGTTACCTGGTTTTTCTGATCCTTTGCCTGCTGGCGCTGACTTTTCCCCTGGTGGTGTTGATGGTCATGATTCATGATAGTAGCTTCTAAGATTGATAATCAACTCTTAATTTTTGGGCCATTTCAGGCGTAACAGAATCGGCATACGTTCCATAAGCATCTATCAGTACACCTTTTACGCCCTGATCGGAGGAGATCGCGTACACAACCGAGTTATCGTCAGGGTTGCTAGCTCCTTCAAACCGATGTACCTCATTGATGTCAAACTCCCCCGCCCCTAACTCCAGTTGTAAACGGGGGCACTCCAGACAGTACGGGCGTAAGTTAAAGTCCTCCACATAGCCCCGCTTCTTTAAGTCATGGAGCGCCTCGACTATGGTTTCGTAGTGGTACTTGTTCATCCTTGTCAGCTTTAAGTTTCATACATTTAGAATCTACGCGCACAGCTAAAAAGCAAAGGCGCAGCTATGGGGCTGCGCCTTTAAATTAATGATGGTGCCCTGTGTCCAGGTACTTGCCTTGGGGGCCGACTCCCTCTATGTGTACGAGCTGCGCACCATAATGTCCTGCCATGGCCACGCTGTAAGCGGCACCGGTAAGAACAAAGGCTACGACCAGCACGCTCCAGCGCTGGCCCTTAAACAGGAACTGACTCAGCAGCTGTGCCGCCAGGCCTATTCCCGCTAAGTAAATGGTCCAGTCGGCGTAGTAGTCGTGCTGGGCGAGTACAAGCTTTGCATGTTCTGTGAGTCCGCTGGTATGCGGATGCGCGATTTTAGTAACATAGTAGGCCATGCCAAAGCTTATTAGGGTGGCTATGGTGGTGATCCAGTCCAGCTCTCTGCGCAGAAAAAGGATGTTGCAGAGCTGCACGGCGGCGGCTACCAACAGCAGCACGATGGGGAAATGCACAAGCAGAGGGTGCATGTTAGGGAAGTCATCCGGTCTGGCGTGGGCACTCTCCGGTTCTTGCTGGTGGGCGGCATGCGCTTCGGGAGCTACTGCGGGTTGCACTACGGCAGCGGTATCTACTATCTGCGGCTTCTCTTGCTTTGCGGCAGCCTTCCCGTGTTTCTCGCCTCCGTGTGCGTAAAGTGTTTGGGTACTAATTACAGATAAAAACAACATTAGGAGTAGTAAAAAACAGGTGTTTTTCATTCTTATAAAGCGTTAGTTAAGTGGGCGTATTATGATTTACACTAAACCTCCACAATACCTAACTACTCACAATAATATTAAAATTAGCAGCCACTGATTGCACACAAAAGTGCTAAGCAGGTGCGTTGCCTTTGAACACACTTAGAGTACTCGAGCGAGACGAAGGCAGTTTTATAAATTTATGGAGCAGCGTTATATATCTGTGGAGAAACCTTAGTATCAATACAGGTTATCGATAGTATGACGGTCTGAGCCACCCTGCCGCTTGTATTGATTGAGGGTGGTGCCAGTAACTTCCTTAAACTGCCTGGAAAGGTGCTGCAGGCTTTTATAGCCGAGCTTGGTTGCAATAGCAGTAAGAGGAAGCTCGTCGTAAGTGAGCAGCTCTTTGCTGCGCTCTATTTTTTGTAGCACAATGTACCTATTCAGGGCTATACCCTCAGATGCTTTGAAAGCCGTGCTGATGGTGGAGTAGTCTTTGTTTAGCTTCTCGGCCAGATAAGTAGACAGGTTCGTGGCAAGGGATGAAATCTCATCACTATAAACTAAATTAATGACGGCTACTTTGATACTCTCTACAAGCTCTTCTCGCTTATCGTGGAGCAGCTCAAACCCTTTCTGAGCCATGGCCGCTTCTATGGCCGTTTCATCCACCGCTTCGTTTTCACCGATAACGGCTGTACCCAGCTCTACCTCCAGAACAGGCAGGCCCAGCTTTTCCAGTTCTTCCCGCACAACCATAATACAGCGGGGGCACACCATATTTTTAATGCGAAGCACCCTTTGGTGCTGATTCTCTTCACTCATTTAAACCAATAGTATGTTAGCGGCTAGCTTGCTTTAAAAGCGAACTACCGCTTCATTTGATGTTACAAACACATTCAGCGCGTTACATGCCTTACTGCAAGCCAGGAAGAGCGGCGCAGGTGAAAGGCACAGAAGGTCACGCACATCAGAGACGGAAAAGCATAGCTCTTCCATGATGCGGTCAGGAGCAGCTTGTGCATCAAATGACTAAAGAGTGCAGGAATATTATGATGTCAGGTATTTTAGGAACAGGGGGATCAGGGGGAGCGTGCGACACCGCTGTAACACAGTTCTTATAAAAAGCGCGTAATACAGCCTGATAAAGGCTATCCATGAAGGTATACGATGCCTTTACAAGCGACGGCAGCTCCACGGGAGGAGCGCTCTTTAAAAAAGGGGCGTAAGCTAAATCAGAGCAACAGCTACTATCCTCCGTTGACGACGCAGGATGCTTCTCCTCATGGTGTGCGTGCTCCTTACCGTGATGTTCCGAAGAGGTTTCATGTTTATGGCTATGCCCACCATGCTCTGCGCTGTGGTGTTGTGCTGGAGTGGAAGCTACAGGTTGGAGCCGCTCAGCCAGGTGCGGCAGGTTGCAAACCAGCTGAACAAGGTACAGGCTCACGAAGACTGCCAATAGAAGCAGCCCCGTAAAGTTTAAGTTCTTGTTATGTCTGGTTCTTCTCATGAAGTAAGGCCTTTGTGCGGCAGCCCCTTAACCTTCGCACAGTGTAAATATATAGAAAAAACAATAAAATACAGGGTTGCACTGTACTTAAGCAAGATACGCCTCCACTAATACTGAATATTCGGGGAAAAAGCTTCTCAGCCAGTCGCTCCAAGGTTCAGTAACACCTGTGGTGGGAATACAGCTATAGATGCATGCGTGAGTCCCTGGCAGACTCACGCATGGTTAGTTTTAGTTCAGCACTTCCTCCGTGCCGCCGCACTTGAGCATCTGCTCGCCGAAGTATGGGTTGCGGATTTCCTGGTTAGCGCTCAGCCAGTAGGCGCCTTGGTTGTTGTTTGCCATCGGGCAATGCTGGTAGTAGAGCTTCTGGTCCGTCGCGCCGAATGCCTTGGTAAGCGAGAACGTAGCCTCTGAGAGTAGCTCCAGGCTTTCACGCTGTGCGCTCACCTCACCTGCCTCAGCAATTTTGGTGGCACTTTGCTTTACTTCCTCCACCTTCTCTTCGGCAAAGGCTTTCTGCTCGCCCTCCAGCTTAGCTAGGTCTATTTTTTCGGCGGCGGCAAGTACAGATTCAGCCGCTGCCTTCGCTGTTTGCGCGTTGGAAGCAACGAGCGCGTCCTTCAACTTTAGGTAATTGTCTACCAAAGCTGCCACTTGTGCCTTTACAGGCCCGCCAACCGAAGTATAGTCAGGAGCCTCTACCACCTCCTGCGTTGTCATCTGTCCGTGGTCCATAGTGCTATGGTCCATTCCTTCGTGTTGATCCTGAGCTGCCTCCGTTGTTTCCTGCTGCTTTTCGGCACAGGCAGTAAAGGTAAAGGCACCCATTACGGCCCCGGCAAATGCGATTCTTTGAATTGGTCTTAGATTCATTTTTTAATTTATTTAGAGTTAGTAATTAATTTGATTTACTAGTACAAAGGCGACTAAAGCGCCTACGATAAGGTAAACGGCCCATCTCAGCCATTTCTTGCTGTTTGGTTCTTTCGGTTCGTCGGGCGCTATCCTGCAGCAGTCTTTCATTGGTTTTAATGGTTATGGCCTGCCATCGGGTCGCCGCCCTTCTTCAGCACAAACTCGCTGTAGAGCAGATAGGCCCCTGAAGTCACGACCTTATCATTCTCTTTTATTCCCGAGAGTATGGCGACATTGTTAAAGCTTTCCTCCCCGAGCGTCACCATGCGTGCCTGAAAGGTTCCTTTTCCTGTCTGCACCCACACATGGCTGCCACTCTCATCCCGGATCACCGCATCGTTAGGCAGCACCAGTTCAGAACCGTTCTTACCGGGGAGCGTCACGTTGGCCTGCATACCCGGCAAGTACTGCCCCTCATTGTTTTTTAACTCAGCACGCATGACAGCTACCTGGCTCCCGGCACTATACTCCGGGTTCAGGAAGGTAACCTTGGCGGGAATAGCCCCTTCGGTAAAGCCCTGTACTGACACCTGAACCGGATCCCCCACCTGCACTTGGGCCACCTCCTGCGGATAGAGCTCGGCCTCCACCCAGATGCTGCCCAGCTTGCCAAGCCTGTACAGCACGCCGCCTTCTGCTACGTATTGCCCTTCGGCGGTGGCAACTTCTGTTATTACGCCTGCGCTTGGAGCTACAAACGTGACTCTGGCATTCAGTTGATCCGTACTGGAAAGTTTTCTGATCTGTGCCTCCGTCAGGCCATAGAGCAGGAGTTTCTTTTTGGCAGCTTTCAGAAAAGAGGCAAAGCGAGGGTTCTCCTGTCCCAGTTCCTGGTTCTGCCTGAGGGCCAGCAGGTACTCGCGTTGCAGGGTCAGGAGCTCTTCCGAGTACAGTTCGTAGAGCGGCTGCCCTTTCTGAACACGCTGTCCGGTTTCTTTGATGTAGAGCCGCTCAATGCGCCCCGCGGCACGGCTGCTAACCACATCGGTTTGTGACTCGTCCAGCACGAGTTGCCCGGTCAGGATGGTACTGCTGCCTACCTCGCCATACTTTACCCGTTTCACAGTGATGTTCCCCAGCGCGATCTGGCTGTCGCTCAGCATCAGCTCCCCCTCATTTTGGCCTGACTGCGACACCGGCACCAAGTCCATGAAACAAATGGGGCAGGTGCCCGGCTCGTTCTGCACGATCTGCGGGTGCATGGGGCAGGTATAGGTGGTTGCTTCGCCCTCTGTATGGGCTGCCTCCTCATGGCTGCAGGCCCCCAGGGTAATTACCACCAGGAAAGCCAGCAGGTACAGGGTATACTTTCTTGCTCTTGTCATCATGCTTTTACTTATTTACTTTGATAAAGCTCTCGCTGTCCACCAGGAACTGCGCGTTAGCGGCCACCACATCGTTCTGCTGTAGCCCTTCCACGACCTGTGTCTGATTTCCTTCCGTTATGCCCGCCGTAACAGGCACTGGCTCAAACACACCGTTTACTTTCTTAAAGGCCACAGACCTGGTGCCCATGTCCAACACGGCAGCTTTAGGCACCCACAGGGCAGGAGCCGTGGTATAGCTGGCGCGGGCAGTTACCAGTTGCCCCACCATCGCCAGCTTTTGCTGCCCCGGCAGGTACACCCGCACCTTGGCAAAACTCTCTCCTTCCTCATAAAAAGGCTGGAGAAAGTCTACCTTCGCCTCCAGGCGCTCGCCGGGTAGCTGCGGAAAGGTGACCTGCACCGGAGCTCCTTTGGCCAGTGCGCTCACCTGGGCGGCAGGCACATTAAACTCCGCCCACAGTTGATCTGGATTTACCACCCGCAAGAGCGGCTGCCCAGTACTCACATACATGCCTTCCCTTAGCTGGATATCTTCAGCCGCAGCAGTGGGAGTAGCCGAGGGGCTAGCTCCTGCGCCCGCACCATTGCCGCCTCCCATGGCATCCATGCCACCGCCTGCACTTACTGCAGCGCCCGTCGCTGTGCTTGGTGTAGCGGATGGGGCTGCGGCATTCAGGCCAATTACATAGCCATCATAAGGACTGTAGAGGGCAAAAGTATAGCTCTCTTCCCCGGTTCGGATGAGACGGCTGACTTGCGCATCCGTGGCACCCAGCAGGAGGAGCTTCTGCTTTGCTGCCTCAATTAGCTGTTTGTCCTCGGGAGCCGACTGTACCAGGTATAACAGCTCCTTTTGTGCCGTAATCAGCTCCGGGCTGTAAACCTCCATCAGCTTCTGCCCTTTGCGGATGGGCTGGAAGTTATACCTGACATACAGCTTCTCAATCCTTCCTCCCACGCGGGCAGGCACAGTATAAATCCGGCGAGGATCGTAGGTGATGATGCCTTCCATTTGCACCGTAGCCTGCACGGTTTTTTCCTGGGGCTTTGTCGTGGCCACCGAGGAAACGACGGTACTGTTTGTAGGCCTCAACAAGAACGCCAGATCCTCTGTGATTTTGATCTCTGTACCATGCCCAGACTTCGGCACCAGGTCCATGCCGCAGATCGGGCAGGTGCCCGGCTCGTTCTGCACGATTTGCGGGTGCATGGGGCACGTATATTCTGTATCACCTCCCGCATGCTCCGTTTCGTCATGGCTACAGGCTCCCAGGGTAATCACCACCAGAAGGGCCAGCAAATAAATAATGCTATTTTTCAATTTCCTTCTCATAATTCACAACCATTAAGTACAGCTCCTGCAGCCTGTTCAGATACTCCATCTGCGCCATGTTCAGCGCCTCCCACGCATCAATCGCCTCGGGCAGCTGCGCGGTGTTCTGCTCGTAGGCCAGCATTGTCACATCATAGTTTTTCTTTAGAGCGGGAATGATCTTTTTTTGATAATTCTCCGTCTGTGCCCGCAGGGTGTTCAGTTCCAAAGCCATGTTCCGTATCATGCCCTGGGCCTCGTTTACAATAGATTCCTTTTCCTGCTGCATGGCCTCTATCTCCAGGTTCATGGCCTTGGTGTTGGCTTTGTACATTTTGGAAGACCACGGGGCGATCGGGATAGAGACCATGCCCATAGCCGTGAACTGTTGCGGCATCATGCTGTTACGCGGGTACATGTGCTCAAAGCGGATGCGGAAGTCAGGCTTACGCTCCAGCTGCTCCAGTTCCACGTTCAGCCGCATCGACTGAATGGTCCTGTCCAACTGACGCAAGTCGCTTCGGGCGTTGATCAGGCTACTCGTATCCACCGCCAGAAGAGCCGGCTCCGGGATAGCTACCAAAGTGTCGATGCGAAACCGCTGCTCTTTAGGCAGGTTCATCAGTATATTGAGCTGCACGTTCTGCTGCTCAATCTGACTGGCCGTCATCAGCTGCATGTTCTGCACCTCATGCAGGCGCCCTTCTGCTTTGTACACGCCTCCCAAACTTCCCTGGCTGTAAGGGTAGCGGATTTTAGCCAGCTTGAGCATGTACTCCATAATGCGCTCGTTATCCTGCAGCACATCCATCTTTTTTTCAAGCACCACCCAACTGTAGTAGGCGGCTTTTGCCTGTGCCCGTAGCTGATTGAAAGTAACATCCCTGCCCGCGTTCTCGATAGCCGCTCTGGACTTCATGTAGTTCTCTTTGGCCCGCTGCTTGGCAGGGTTGGGAATGTCCTGCTCTGCCGACAGCATCAGCATGCCCCTGTCACCCCCCTCCATCACTTCTGCGCCAGGATACGGAGCCATGAACACGCCGCCACCCACCATGGGTGCCATCCAGCTTCTTGCCCCTTCTGCATAGGCATCCATGGCCCTGGCCCGGTAGTCATATTCCTGAAGCATCGGGTTACTGCTGCTGATGCGCTGCAATACGCTGTCCAGGTTCATGGTCTGTTGCTGGGCCAGCGCCGGAGCGCTGGCCAGCAGCATCACAAACAACCAAACAAAACACTTACATTTCTTAATGCTTAACATCGTAAATTTCCAATTTGCCGTGTTTTTTTAACTCATACTCTTTTGTCATCTCAAACACCACCGGCGTTACCAGCAGGATGTGAACCGAAGAGGTAAACACCCCCCCGATCAGCGGGAGCACAATCGGTAGCATGATGTCCGATCCTACTCCGGTGGCCCACAGCACCGGGATCAGGCCAAACAGGGACACTGACACCGTCATGATCTTTGGGCGAAGGCGCTTGGCCGCACCTTTAAAGACATAGTCGCGGATATCCTGCTTCGTGATCGTGTCACGGGAGTTGCCTTTCGTGGCCACCAGCTCTTTCATCGCCTCATTCAGGTACACGATCATCAGCATACTTGTCTCCATGGCCAGGCCAAACAGGGCTATAAAGCCCACGGCCACGGCCACCGACAGGTTCACGCCATAGAAGTACACAATGTACACACCCCCGATCAAGGCGAAGGGAATAGTACCCAGGTTGATGAGTGCTTCTTTCAGGGACTTAAAGGAGAAGTATAGGATGAGGAGGATAATCACCAGCACCAGCGGGATGATGATTTTGAGTGTGTTATTGGCGCGTACCTGGTTTTCCCACTGCCCGCTCCACTCCAGATAATAGCCCTCCGGTATGCCTGTCACTTCCTTGTTGATCTTTTCGATGGCCTCCTGCACGGTGCTGCCCAAGTCACGGTCCCGTACATTAAACAGTACCGCCCCGCGCAGCTGCGCGTTCTCCGAGTTGATCATGGGCGGTCCGTCAGTAAATCGGACGGTGGCCACGGAGGACAAAGGCACCGTGCCAGCCGAGGAAGTCTGGATCGGGATGCGCCGAATGCGCTCTACGCTGTTACGGTACTCCTGCGCCAGCCGCACGTTAATGGAAAAGCGCTCGCGCCCCTCAATGGTGTTTCCGATAGGCGTGCCGCCCAAGGCCGACTCCACGATCATGTTCACATCGTCCACCGTCAGTCCATAGCGCCCCAAGGCCTCCCGGTTGATGTCGATCTCCAGGTACTTGCCGCCTGTGATCGGCTCCACGTACAAGTCCTTCACACCCGGTACTCCGTTCAGCGCCGTTCTAACCTTTTCAGACACAGCCGCTATGGAGTCCAGGTTCTGGCCGTATACCTTCACGCCCACGTCGGTGCGGATACCGGTGGCCAGCATGTTGATACGGTTGATGATGGGCTGGGTCCAGCCGTTGACCACCCCTGGTATCTGCAGCTTGGCATCCAGCTCCTGGATAATGTCCTGTTTGGTAACTCCCTCGCGCCACGCTGACTCCGGTTTCAGCATGATGATTGTCTCAATCATGCTGATAGGGGAGTTGTCGGTGGCGGTGCTGGCGCGGCCGGCCTTGCCCAACACGCTCTCCACCTCGGGCACTGACTTAATGATTTTGTCCTGTACCTGCAGGATGCGTTTGGCCTCTGCGTTGGAAATGTCGGGCAGCGTGACGGGCATGAAAAGGATGGACCTTTCATCCAGCGGCGGCATGAACTCTGTGCCCAGGCTAAAGAGCATGGGAATAGAGATCACCAGCGCCAGGATGTTTATGCCCAGTGTGGTTTTGCGCCACTTCAGGCACCACCTCAGCACAGGCCCATACACTTTCTCCAGCGCTCTGTTAACTGGGTTGGCGCTCTCCTCCTTGAACTTTCCTTTTAAGAAGAAAGAGATCAGCACAGGCGTGAGGGTGATGGCTACGACAGCATCCACTATCAGGATGAATGTCTTTGTCCAGGCCAACGGGCCGAAGAGCCTGCCTTCCTGCCCTGTGAGCAGGAACACCGGCAGAAAGGAGGCAATGATAATCACCGTGCTCCAGAACACGCTGGGGCCTACCTGCCTGCTGGCCTTTTCTATGATTTGAATTCTTTTTTCTTTTGACAGTTTCATGTTCACTCTACTTATGAATGCTGATACTTAATCCTCCCACGACTTGCCCTTCGTCGCATCGGCCAGGTGCCGGTAGGCGTTCTCCACCATCACGATGGCGTCATCCACGATCACGCCGATGGAAAGGGCAATGCCTGTCAGGGACATGATATTGGAGGAGATACCGAAGGCATTGAGCAGGATAAAACCAATGGCAACGGAGAGCGGCAACTGGATCATGATCACCAGGGCACTACGCCAATGGAAGAGGAAGAGGAGCACCACCAGCGAGGCCACGATCATTTCCTCGATCAGGGTGCCTTTGATTGAGTCTATGCTTTCGTTGATGAGGCCGCTACGGTCGTAGACGATGTTGAACTTCATGCCTTCGGGCAGACCTTTGGCTACTTCCTCCATCTTCACCTTCACGTTTGCGATTACTTCTGCGGCGTTTTCCCCGTAGCGCATCACCACGATGCCGCCCACGGCCTCTCCCTCGCCGTTCAGGTCGAAGATGCCCAGGCGGCTCTCACCTGTCATCTGCACCGAGGCCACATCCCTTACCCGTACCGGGATGGTGTTACTGGTGATGATGGGTATATTCTCAATCTCTTCGGCAGACTCTAAGTAACCGGTTGTTTTGATGATGTAGCCAATATCCGAAAGCTCAAACTTGCGACCTCCCGCCTCATTGTTGTTGGCCCGCACCGCCTGAATCACCTGCGGAACGGAGAGGTTATAATAAGTGAGCTTGTTGGGGTCAAGGGTGAGCTGGTACTGTTTCTGAAAGCCCCCGAAGGATGCCACCTCGCTCACACCCTCCACGTTCTGCAGCGCGAACTTCACGTACCAGTCCTGTACGGCGCGCTGCTCACCCAGATCCATGCCGGGGGCATCTAGGGTATACCACAGGATGTGGCCGACACCGGTACCGTCAGGGCCCAGGGTAGGGGTTGCGTCTTCAGGCAACATATTGCCAACAGAGTTCAGACGCTCCAGCACGCGGGTGCGGGCCCAGTACACGTCCGTCTCATCCTCAAAGATGATATAAATAAAGCTCATGCCGAACATGGACGTTCCCCGCACATACTTCACCTCGGGTAGGCCCTGCAGGTTCGTCACGAGCGGATAGGTAATCTGGTCTTCCACGAGCTGCGGGCTGCGGCCCATCCATTCGGTAAAGACGATGACTTGGTTTTCAGACAAATCCGGGATGGCATCCACCTTGTTTGTCTGCACGGAATAGACGCCCCAGCCAAACAGCGATGCAGCGATGAGCAGCACCATCACACGGTTGCGGAGCGAAAAGGAAATTAGCTTTTCGATCATGGGAATAAATGAGTAACCTTAACAGGAAATGACTGGCAGCCACAGGAAATGACTGAGACGGACATAGTGCCAACGGACAGGCAATAGTGTGGCTAGGCTACACCAGCACACTTGCCCAGAGAGGCACCTGTAAGACTGTAAGGTTAAATAAGAAAGGACTGCACCAGAACAGGTATGTCCCGGGCAATGGGAGGGGAGGTGTAAAGCGCGTAAGCAGGTTTAAGTTCCTCCTGAGGGGCAAAAAGCTGCAGTATCACCACTTTTACAGCGGCAATGAACTTAAGATCCAGCGTTTTGGTGGGCGTAAGCGCCTTCGTGTCCGTGGTTATATCCAGGCGCTCTATGGTCAACTGGTGATCTTCGCAGCAGCTTCTCTCCTTAGGCTCTTCCTCAGGGGCGTGGCAAGGAGGCAGCTTTTCTTTCATCTGCTCCATGGGACATTCATCTGCCTGCCCGTACAAATTCAGGTCGCGTATCTCTCCGGCACATAAATGCATCCCTACCGAGATGCCTGTCGAGGAGACAAGCACTAGCAGTGCAAGCGTTAGCAGTATGATCCGGTGAAGCACTCTCATAAGATGATTTTGCCACAAAGTTACAATAGAAGCAGCTGGCACTGTTACATAATTAGCATTTTATTTTACATATTTATTGGACTCTCTTGACTAGGTCATGCAGCTATATAGGCTATAAAGCACAGAGAGTAGCTTTACGCCCCACTTTAAGGGTCTAACAAACGACTTTCAGCTCCCTTTTGTTCAGCCTTAAGTTACGTATGCTCCCGTAAATAAAATAGGCACTGTGGCTGTGGGTGACAGTTAGCAAAAGCCGGTCTGTTGTATTTCAACAGCTCCTACTGTCTACAGCATGCTATCAGAGGAAGTCTGTAACTCTTTGCTAGAATTTTGTAATAGCAAGCGCTGGGTCAGGATGTACCTTTGTGTTATCAAGAACGACTAAATGAGTGGTAAAATGGAGAATAAAGTACTTACCCCTGATAAGGCTGTAGGTCAGCCTACTGCACAGGAGCAGAGAGTGTCTTTACCGGTTACAGGTATGAGCTGCGCCTCCTGCGCCCTCAGCGTGGAATCCATGGTAGGAGCCCAGCCTGGAGTGTCGCAGGCAGCGGTGAACTTTGCCTCCCAGACACTGCAGGTGTCTTATAACCCTGATAAAATCACCCTTGCCGAGATACAGCGAAATGTGCAGGAGATAGGTTTTGACTTGATCGTTGATGAGGAAAACGCCCAGGAGAAGCAGGAAGAAGAGCAGCATAACCGTTACCAGACGCTGAAGAAGAGGACTATCGCAGCAGCCATTCTTACCCTGCCGGTGTTTATCATCGGGATGTTTTTTATGGATATGCCTTACGGGAACTGGATCATGATGGTGCTGAGCGCCCCGGTGCTGTTTTACTTTGGCCGAAGCTTCTTTATCAATGCCTTTAAGCAAGCCAGAAACGGAAAGGCAAATATGGATACGCTGGTATCATTGAGTACAGGCATTGCCTTTGGCTTCAGTGTGTTTAACACCTTCTTTCCGGAGTTTTGGCACACACGCGGGCTGCACCCCCACGTGTACTTCGAGGCCGCGGCCGTCGTGATCGTGTTCATCATGCTGGGCAAGCTGTTGGAGGAGAGGGCCAAATCCAATACCTCCACCGCCATTAAGAAGCTGATAGGCCTACAGCCCAAAACCGTTTGGCTGGTAGAGGGGGAGCACGAGCGGGAGGTGCCAATTTCACAGGTGCAGAAAGGCGACCTGCTGCTGGTGCGTGCCGGCGAAAAGATACCTGTGGACGGAGAGGTGGCGCAAGGCACTTCCTATGTAGACGAGTCGATGATTTCGGGGGAACCCGTACCGGTGGCCAAGCAGAAAGGAGACAAAGTGTATGCAGGCACCATCAACCAGAAGGGCAGCTTCCGATTTGTGGCCGAGAAGGTAGGCAGTGAGACCATGTTGGCCCAAATCATCAAAATGGTGCAGGAAGCGCAGGGATCCAAGGCACCGGTACAGAAACTCGTGGACAAGATCGCGGGTATTTTCGTGCCAGTCGTGCTGCTGATCGCGCTAGTAAGCTTTACGACTTGGTTGATGCTTGGCGGTGACAATGCACTGACGCAAGGGCTGCTGGCCCTGGTCACCGTACTTGTGATTGCCTGCCCATGTGCCCTTGGCCTGGCAACCCCAACCGCTATCATGGTGGGTGTGGGCAAAGGTGCTGAGAACGGCATCTTGATTAAAGACGCCGAAAGTCTGGAGCAGGCCCATAAAGTGAATGCTGTTATTCTTGATAAGACGGGCACCATAACGGAGGGCAAACCTGTATTAACGGATATAATTTGGGCTGGTGGAGCGGAAGCCCGAAAACAAACCCTGCAAACCATACTGCTGTCATTGGAACTGCAGTCAGAGCACCCGTTGGCTGAAGCAGTGGTCCGCTACCTGAAAGACCAGGAGGTAAGGTCACTTGAGCTGGACACGTTTGATAGTGTAACCGGGCGCGGGGTGAAAGCTTCCTTGCACGGAAACCGGTATTTAGCAGGTAATCATAGATTACTAGAAGAGGAAGGCGTACATGTTGATGCGAAGCTGACACAGCTAGCCAGCTCTTTAAGAGATGAGGCAAAAACTGTTATCTTCTTTACAGAGAACAGTAGTGCTGTAGCTTTAGTAGCCATTGCAGACCAAATCAAGCAAAGTTCGGCGGCAGCCATCCGAACATTGCAAGAGCAGGATATTGAGGTGTACATGCTCACTGGCGATAATCAACAAACCGCTGCCAGTGTGGCAGCACAGGTAGGCATAAGGAATTATAAAGCTGAGGTTTTGCCTTCGGATAAAGCCGCTTTTGTAAAAGATTTGCAAACTCAAGGCAAGGTAGTAGCCATGGTGGGGGATGGCATCAACGATTCGCACGCACTGGCACAGGCTGATGTAAGTGTAGCCATGGGCAAGGGCTCTGACATAGCCATTGATGTCGCCAAAATGACCCTCATTTCCTCCGATCTGCAGCAGGTTCCTAAGGCACTGAAGCTATCGAAGCAAACGGTGCGGGCCATTAAGCAAAACCTGTTCTGGGCCTTCATCTATAACCTGATAGGTATTCCCATTGCTGCAGGTGTGCTTTACCCGCTGTATGGCTTCCTGCTGGATCCCATGATTGCAGGTGCGGCCATGGCTCTGAGCTCTGTGTCTGTAGTTACGAACAGTTTAAGGCTGAAGGCGCAGAAACTGTAACTGTGGTGAATAATTATATAATAAATAAGAAATATTGTGTAACAAGAAAGGTATTGACCTGACCTATCTTTGTAAGATCCAAACTAAGTATAACTTATAAAAGCATAAAAACATGAAAGACTTAAAGTTTAAAACCAATATAAACTGCGGCGGCTGTGTTTCTAAAGTAACCCCAGTACTTAACGCCGCCGAAGGTGTTTGCGAATGGACTGTGGATACAGCCAACAAAGACAAAGTGCTTACCGTGAAAACAGACTCTCTCTCTGCCAGTGAGGTCATCGCCACTGTAGAGAAGGCTGGCTTTAAGGCACAACCTATTTAAATCAGTAATAGCCGGAATGGTTCGTTATAAGTAAGGGAAGGCTCTTCGGAATGAGGAGCCTTTTCTTTTATCGCAATATCCCTTCTTATGTACTAAAGGTTACTCTTTTGCGCTTTGATACGTGCGGAGATCATTTCTAAAATAGTAATCACCTCTTCCGGGTCAGGCAGCGTACCGTACACTAAGGAACGGAATTCCTGCTGGTATGCAGTCTCCAAAGAATTCCAGGCTCCTCTCACGTCGGCGAACAGCAGGCAGGCATCCAGCGGCTGCGTAGCCCAGTCGCCCTGAAACTCGCTGTTGCGGGCATCATCGGCCTGTACGGCCTTGATCATTTGAGAGAAGTCTTCGCTGTGCAGAAAGGCGGTCACTGCAGGTGCTTTTAGCATGGCGTGCAGGTCATATACGTGGCGGATCTTGCTACCTAATTCATCTACTGGATTTTCGGCATGAGAGGCCCTTACTAGGGCCAGCACTTTCTCTGCGAAGGTGCGCTCCAGACTCACTACATTTACCTCAAAAGGCTCTAGCCCATACTGCTTGATCATGTCCAGCAATCCGCGCTGAGCCATAAACTGGCTGATGTAGGTCTTAATTGGCATCAGCTGGTGTGGATTAGGGCTGGCAAAGGAGTTGATCTCCATCAGGATCTTGTCAGTTGCCTGGCCATAGTCTCCCTGCACGGAGGCCCCGTAGTCGTGCAGCGTTTTGCGGAAGCGGGAGCCTTTGCTGGTCCGGTACGGATCATCTACCTCCACCATGTCCTTTGTGATCTCTTTTGAGATTTTGCGGATCAGCTGCATGACCTGGTTGTTGGTCATGCCTTCGTCGGCGTTGATGGCCAAGTCGATGTCCTCGGAAAAACGCTCGATCAGGTTGTAAGCCTTGGATAGCGATGTGCCGCCCTTGAAGATGGCTTGCTCCACGTAGGGGGAGTGGGCCAGGCGGTAAAGCACCAGCGTCACCCAGTAGTCTTTCTCCACATACACATCCCTGATCTGCAGGGCCTCTGCCGTGGCCGTAATGGCATCCCGAAACACCTCCGGGTTTTGGTGCAGGTTCATATGATATTCCAGTCTTTTCTGTTATGCAGTATGCTCTCGCTAATGCCCAGTTTGTATTTAGTCAGCGGGTTGAGTGACTGCCTTAGTCTGTCTGCCTCCTCTGTAAAGCCCAGACGCTCCAGCAGGGCTCCCAGCAGGGCACGGGTAGCGGGGTTATAGTCCAGCGCCAGCTCTATGAGCCGATCCATGTCGCGTTCGGCTAGCTCTTTGATATACTTAAGCAGAATAAGGATCGTCTTTTCGCTGTTGCGGTCCGGAATCTTCTTGTAACCGCGCAGAGCGTCCAGGACCTGAAGCTTGTCAATGTCAGACTCCTTGAAGTTGGTGGGGCTTTGAACATAACGGACTTTGGTTTTCCCTACATTCGCTACCCGGCGCTGCTTGCGTGTCATTAGCGTCACCTCCTGGGGAACCTGCGTGGTCAGACCCAGCTGGTTGTAAAGCCCCAAACCGCTCTCGTACCCTTTGACTTCGCCTTTGGAGGTGCTCAGGCTCTTGATGATCTCTCTTTCGGATGGTCTCACTTTCCCGAAAACAGTTTCCTTTGGCTTATAGTAGCGGCCTTTTGCCAGCCGGTTGACCACCCCTTGCTTGGCCAGGCGGCTGAGTGCCGCTGCCAGGGCTTCCAGCTGGCTATCATTTACCTGAAAATCAGCGTAAGTGAGCAGCTGACCGGGTTGGGCCTGTTCAATTCTTTCCCGGACTTGCTGCATGATGCTCATCACTTCCTTTCTAAGTTGTGCACTGGTTTAGCCTAATGGTTCTATAAAGGTAGTAGCTTGTTTATTAGATGTCAAGTTTTTTTGTTATTAAACTTGACAAAACGATAGTAAAAACTTTAAAAGAAGCTTCTTAAATCATCCAAGATGCATTTTAGGCTAACCACTTCCATTTGCAAAATGGCTATCTCATCATCTAATGCTTCACTTCTACTTTCATTATTCAACCTTTCAAGTCTAAAGTCAGCAATCTCCGCTTCATAAATTTGCCTTACCTTATCTTGCAGTTGCACCTTTAACTCTAGTTTCAACTCGTTAATCTGTGAAATGGCTCCTTGGCAAGCCTCTACTTTATCAGCAAAGGTCAGTATATCCTGACCATGTTCGACCAGAAGAAATAAGCTGCTCTTAGTAAAGACCTCCACTAGGTTGGTTTCGGAAAGCACTGGCCGTAGTTCCGCCCCCTCGAAAAGTGTTCCCACAGCTGACTTAGGTATAAACTTGACTTGAGCATAATGAGGCCTTATCATCTGGAAGTATTCATCTGCCCCAGGCAGAATTTGGTAACTTACTCCCGCTATTGCTATTTGCTCCAGTGTAGGAAGGCCAGCCTGTTCCTTGAGCCAATAGCTCTTCTCTATGCTTGATTGGGAAAGCCTTGCCTCTAGCCCTTTTATAGACTCTAAAAACTCCGAGCGCAATGAGTTCACCATTTCATAATGGCCATATTCATGGTTCCCATGGAAAGGGTTTGAGGGACTTTTGCCAGCTATGAAGTCATAAGCTTTATCGGCATAAGCCGCAAGATCTGACAAAATCTGTGTCCTATTTTCTATTCTTTCCTGTAATCGTATTGCCTTCCTCTCCAAGTTTTCTTTCTCTTGGTGGAGCTCAGTGAGCTGCTGAGTCAGCTCTGATACAGTACGTTTTAACTTGGTATACTCAGCCAGCTTTCTTTGCTCTTCAGCCTTTCTTTGCTCCTGTATTCTGACTTGCGCGGCCCGGCGTTTTTCGGCTTCAATTTTTTGCTCCCTTTCCAAAAGCTCCCTTCTCTTTCTTTCCTTGCCGACGGCTAGCTCCACCTCTCCCTTTTGTTTTTTTGAATCGTGAAAGTACACTTTGAAGTTAGTAGCATCAAAGGTTAGATCTGATAGGGTTACATAGGCCATTTCCCAAGCATCTTTGATTTCAAGTCCCTCCTGATAGTGTTTTTTATAATAACACTTTAGTACCAGATCATTTTCAAGTTCTGATCTCCAGCTGCAATCCGTATCAAACACGTAGGCATTGTGGTGGTTAGTAAAGATTACATCATTGTAGGTAAGCTTTCTTATATCATCATCAAGGTTAAACTGGTGGAACACCCACAGTATGTAACAGCCTTGTTCCCGGTAGAAGTGCTGCCTTCCAGTGATCACACTTAACCAGGTGGTAGAAAGCTGCAGCTCAATGGCCATGCGCTCTCCCTTGAAAAAGGCGTTAATGTCAGGCTTCCGCCACTCCCTCTCAATGAGCCTGCTCTTAACCACTTTTTCCACCTCAATGTCTGATACCTCTTTCTTAGATAGGCTATTTTTATTCAGGTAAGAGGCAATCTGTTCCTTTAAGTGGATGTGCAAGGCGCTTTCCTTCGCACCATTGTACTTGATGCGTTCCACCTCCTCTTTTGAGTAGCTGTTATTGGTTTTAATATGGCAGGCCGCACTGTCATGCAGATGTGCAAAGTGAAAACTATCCTTCTTCTTTCTGCTATCCCTAAAGTTCCCGCCTCTGATCCTGACCATCTGCTTACAATAATAGCAGACAAAAAGCGGATCCCGGTAACCAGCAATGGCCCTCTGTAGCTCAGACCGGAACTCAGTAACCTCATCCAATGGCTTTCGGAAAAAGTTATAAGCGTCTATATGCTCACCTGTTTCAAAATTCAAAACATCTTCAATGGTAAGCTTTCTTGCGCGTTCCATAGGATTATATAAGAATTAATATTGAGAAGATTTATGTAATATTACCACAATATAATGTTAATTTATCTATGCTTAGTATCTAAAGGCAAATCAATATTAAAGAAGAAAAAATTGTACTATCTTAGAAACTGTTTTAAAATGTATTAAAGCCTTTTTAGCATGATATTTATGGCCAGATAAACCATGCTCTGCGCGTTTGTTCTGTT
Organism: Pontibacter sp. H249; assembly: GCF_037892465.1. NCBI lineage: Bacteria > Pseudomonadati > Bacteroidota > Cytophagia > Cytophagales > Hymenobacteraceae > Pontibacter > Pontibacter sp. H249. The sequence goes on from NZ_JBBKTR010000019.1 coordinate 39,560, forward strand.
TACTCATAGTTTTAGCTCAGGTGTATCGCGTGGAGTATCCAGGCAAAGGTTCTCTTCACCACCCACCTTCTGGGCAGCGGCTTGCACCATCACTCCGTTGAGCTAGAGAGCGAAGAGGAGGGTGCAAAGAAAGAGGCCATAATACGCATCAAAGCACTGGTGCAGCAGACCGCCGAGTTCATCAATGCCAATTTCCCCGGACTACTGGAGAACCCAGATGATGGGCAGCTTTCCCTGTAGATTATAACCCAGTCGAAAACAAACATAATAAACCATGGATCTATTAGACCCAAACGGCTACGGCTATCTGCCAGAACAGTACCACAGGAGCCACGACATGTGCGAATTTCTAGTAGGCCAACTGGAGGCCTTTCTGACGGAAGAGCCTTACAGGGGGCTTCGTCACTTCGAGGTTGACATCAATCCCGAGGCGGTTCCGATAGATGACGAGTATACCCTAGACTACCTGCTCCGTGCGGACATGAAAGATAAGCATGATGAGCTGGTGCGACTACACACCGTCTACGGCCTGCTGTCGGACTCTTGCTATTTTCTCCGAGAGGCGTTGGATGCGTCCAGGAAAAGGAGGCTTACCGTCTCTTTCGCCCTGCTGCGCAAGCCCTTCATCTACAACATGCCAGTGCTCCTTCGTCTGTACCTGGACGAGGAGTTTCTAGAGCACTTCAATAACCGCGAAGACTTTGATGCCTCCAAGCTACCCAAGCAGGATCTGCTGGACCTGATCGAGGCATCTCTCCCGATGCTGTTCTCCATGCAGGACATGAGCAGGGGTGAGATCTACGACATCCTGTTCAACAAGGAGGAGCACGGCAGCCTGATCAACTGGTCTAACAAGGCCCTACACCCGGCTACCACGCACCATTGGGCCAGCCTCACGGGAGCCAAGAACCTCAACTTTATGTTCAGCACACTGGATGACATTGATAAGCAGTGGGAATACTTCTACCGGCGGCTTCCTTTCCTGCTTACCTACCTGCTTGAGTGCACGGAGCAGATCGTCTTTGACCTCCTACAGCTGAATCCGGCTCTCTACACTGAGAGGCTGGAGGAGCGGGCCGCCTTTTTCATCAGCCAGGGAAAGGGAGGCCAGAACGCATAATTTATTTAGCTGATTTTCTTGTGACTGGGTAACATTTTTACTAATATTACGTTCATTTGGCTGTATACACACATTCAAATTACTGCTTATGTCACTAGATACTATTGTAAGGGTAATGGGAGGCGAAGATAATATCGGTCGCAACATTAAGAGTCCGCTGGACTTTATTAAAGCCTCACGCGAGGGGAAGATCTCGGTACGTATCGTCAAGGTGATTCAAGACAGAGCGCACCTGACCAACTACCGTATGGCCAGAATACTGAATGTCTCGGAGACCACGCTCCAGCGCATCAAGAAAATGCAGGACAGCAACCTAGGGGAAGCGGAATCCGATGCAGTCTACGATGTCTCTAAAGTCATTGCCAAAGGAATAGAGGTATTCGAGAACGAGGACGACTTCAACGAGTGGCTCAACACAAGAAATACGGCCCTTGGAAATGAAAGGCCTGTTGACCTGCTACACTCCTCAATAGGTAGAGAACAAATAATCAATGTGTTGAACGCCCTGGCGCACGGTATTTACTCTTAGCATGATTGTTTTTCGTTTAGCCAAAGAAGAATTCAAAACAGATCTGCTGGGAACTGGGGGGCTCTATGGGCCGGGCAGGTGGCATGAAACGGGAACCAGGCTGCTGTACACGGCCGAAAGTTTTTCCCTAGCCAAACTCGAAGTACTGGCCAACTCGTCGATGTTGCCCAAGAACATGGCCCTGGTAATCATTGAGATCCCGGACGATATCTCGTTAAAGGAGCTCACTGAGGAGGATCTTCCCGATAACTGGGCAGACTTTCCTCCCCCGGCAGCGCTCCAGAAGATAGCCCTCGACTGGATCAGGGAAGGTAAGGACCTGGTCCTAAAAGTCCCGTCCGCGCACTCGCCGTTTGAACGGAATTACCTGATCAACCCGCTGCACCCAGACCACGGACGCCTTAGAATCGTGGAGACCAGGTCACACTTCTTTGACAAGCGCCTGAAGCCGGAAGAGGAGGCCAAGCCGAAACCGAAAAAGAAGGCTTCCAAATCGGATCCGGCTGACATGGTCGTGACGCTCAAACCCGCGTCAGGGGAAGTTCGGAAAGCGCTTATTGAATTAAAAGCGCATAAGCTAAAGGGTAAACAATCATAGTGTACTAATTCCCAATTCGTTAACATTAAATAAAAATAAACCGCACCTTATAAAATTCACGGTGGCGAAAAATTTATCCATAGGTATATTTTAATTTAAAATAACCTGCGTAAATTTACGCCATCATGAACAAGCAATCTAACTCGAATGATGGACATCTGCTAAGTGAGATATATGCTCTACTGGCTAAAGATGAGTCTTCCTGTTCTATTATTGAATTAATAGAAAATAAGTCTAAGGAATATAATATTTCCCAAAGGCAAATCAGTGAAGCTATAGGTATACAAAGAAAGTCTCTGCAGAGAATACTGGAAGGAGAGGCACAGAAAATTGACGTTTTAACTTTCCTGAAGATAAGCCAGTTTCTTGGAACAGACTTAGAGGAGCTGGTTCAAATGTATGTCGCTGGGTTACCTGTTCAATATATCAAGGATGTAGAGAAAGCTCGTAAAGCGGGCTTCATATTAAGAAACTTTGACCTAGACAGTCTGAAGAAAATGGGCTTGATAGAAAGCTCCGTTGATTTTGACCATATTGAGTCTAGAATTTTGCGGCGTTTCAGCTTAAGCTCTATTTATGAGTACTCAACCGAGGTAGCAGCCCCCCTCTTTAGCAGAACCAAGAGGAACTTTTCCGATCAAATGGTAAAACTCTGGATCGGTTCTGCATACCAGCAGTTTAAGACTATCAATAACCCCAATGATTTTGAAAAGGAAACACTGTTCAAAATCATCCCTCGGATCAGAGCCTTCTCGCGCGACTACGACAATGGACTTGTACAAGTATGCAGGGCTCTGTTCAGTATAGGCATCACTGTGATCATCCAAAGCTATTTGCCGAAAATACAGGTAAGGGGAGCTACTTTCCTAGTCAATGGAAAGCCGTGCATTGTACTCTCGGATTTCAATAAACGGTATGATGAGCTATGGACTACATTGATGCACGAACTCTATCATGTTATGAAAGATCTGGATTTAATAGCTAGAATGGGCTATCACACAACAAAGAGTGAGGGACAGATGGTTGTTGATCACGTTAGCGAGGAGAAGGCCGATGGTTTCGCAAGAGAGTTTCTGTTGCCGGCAGACAAGAGAAAGTATATCAAATCATTTATAGATGTACCTGCCATGGTGGAAGGGTATGCTGAAAAATGGAATATCCACCCCTCTATTATATACGGACTGCATCTGGAGGAAAACAATGACGATTATCCTAAATACCGCAGAATGATCCTTAAAACCAATGATGCAATCAAAAGATTTCTTGTATATGATTTGGAGGATGCTCCTTTGATTGAAGTTGCTGAAAAGTTAAAAGAACAAGTTTATTTAAACTCATAATCACAATTCGAATGGACAATATGATCGATGACAATGAGTTCCAAGACTTCAACTCTGAGGAACCGCAACACAACAGCTTAGAATTTGACGCTGATATCCTGGCCATTTTAAGCGAAGCACACTCGAGTAACACACCTCAACTGGATCTTCCTCTACCTGTCTTTAAAAGTAAAAGCAACGAAGAAGGTGACCTCAACCTGGACGATACAGTTGATCCAGAGAAGGCCCATACTCTTTACCACAAAAAGCTACAGAGAATGCTAAGGCAGTATGTGGTGGCAGATGGCGCAAAACAGTTAATAAGGGAGCAGGTGAATATATTCCTGAAGGAGGGATTCACCAAAGGCAGAGACGGAAAACAGGCGTATTACCACTCTGTTGAAAAGGCCATCTCAGTAATCGAGGACTGGAAAGTAAATACAGAAGGGGGAGACATGGTAGGTCTTTTTGAGAAGTTCTACGACTTGAATATTGAGAAAGGGTACATTTCGAAAACCAAAAATAAGTACTTAAAATAAGGACACAGTGTATTGTAGCTCAACCCCCTATTTAACATAAGGTAAATTATAAGACTATAAATATATAGTCTTATAATTATCTAAGCCCAGACAATTTTCCCTTTTCTTATAAAGAAGTGGCTCTTGCAGCCAGCTTTTCGCCAGATAGATGGTTTTATTGTGATAGCTCTGTTATGTGAAATACTATATTCCCATCTGGGCTTCGCTTCCCTTAAAAGGTTAAGCTGGATTATCGAGTGGCAACCGCAAGGGCATTCCAAAGCCACAGCCCATGGATCAGATGGTTCACCGAGGATGTAGACTCTGTGCTTTTCCAGTTTCACTGGCAAGTCATCTGCGATTGTAAAGCTGTAACTTGGTTGAAAAAATAGAGCAAGCTGCTTATAAGCTTGCTCTACTAGTTTAATAAATCGCTTCATACGTTCACAGCAGATAGTTCAATCATCCTCAGAAAGGTAGATAAATCTCCTCTCCCGGCCCACATTACCTGATAGTCATCTACTGGTAAGTCATCTTCTGCCACATTGCAAATTGAGCCATCACTATAATCCATACTTACCTGCGCATAATTACGGGCAGGCTCATTCTTAAAGGAATGTAAGCGATTGAGAAACTCATTGATGGCCATGCTACTGATTTGCATATTAATACTTATAACCGCTGGACGGTCCACGTCAGCGTTGTGCACATAACCGGCCTTAAGCCTCTTACTGTATTCAACAGGGTCCTGCCTTCTTAGGCATTCATCGAACAAGATCTGTCTGGTATACTGCCCTCGGCTAAGCAAGGACGAACTTCCTGGTTGGATGAAGTGTACTGTCCCAGAAATTTTGTCAATGCCACCTTTCCCGTCAGCATCTAACTTTACACCCTGATCAAAATAAGGAATAAGATAGAAGTTGGTTAGCTGGCTAATTAGGTGCCTTCCATCAACGCTATCGACGCATCCGAAGATGACATCACATGTAATAAGCTCCTGCAAGGCCTCTGGGGAGTCATACAAATTAAATGGGTATGCTATTACTTTTGTGCCTAACCCGGTTTCCCGTATGTGACTGGACAGAACTTCTGTTTTAAGCCTTCTCAAATTAGCATCTTCCCGAGTTGTATTCAAGATACGGTTTAGGTTCTTATGCTCTACTTCGTCTGGGTCAATCAATACCAGTTCCCCTATTCCAAGCCTTTTTAACTGTTCTATGGTCGGGCTACCTGTGCCGGAGCAGCCGACAACACCTACCTTAAGCCTTCTTAATTTTGAATAGGTACCTTCACCAAATGCTTGTGCGGTACGGACCGCAAAGTCATCTGGACTATATGAAGAGGTATTATTTTCCCAAACTTTTATCTCATCCCCTGCTACAGATACTTTATCGAAAGGGAATGACTCTAATTTTGGGGTGAACACTCTACCGAAGATTCTCCCTTCTGGCAGCATAACGGCAGACCCATGTACTGAATCTGACTCACACCATCCAAATACTGAAGAAAAAAGATCTTTATCAGATTCATCATCTACATCAGAAAAGGCGGGAAATCCTCCTGGGTGACTATGTATCTTGAGAATAGCCATATTTTTCTTAGAGGCCTTTTCTAAAAAAGGCAAAATGGTTTCAGTCTTCCAGCAAACTACATCTTCAGTACGGTAGCACTCCTTGTGCGGAATTAGCATGAGCTCATGCACCAGCAAGATAGATATTCCGTCCCGTTCATATCGGCCGCATAATGCCACGGCAACGGCCTCTTTCCCGTCTCCGGGAAAGAGGTGCTGCTGTAGCTGCTTGTAATGGTTTCCTGATACTCTAAGCTGATATTGCATGGCTCGGGCGCTTTAGGAATTCCTGATCTAACCAAAAATCAGCCAGAGGCACATGGGTACTCAGGCTATCTACACCGGGCCTCCAGGGGTTTTGACCAGTTCGGTGACGAGACCACTGCTGGAATACTTTTCCATCCAGGGAAAGAGGAGAAAGCGCCCCTATAGGCTGCCCATCTGCTCGACCGAGAGGCGGGCAAAAATAAACCATGTCTAATTGGGCTACCGGATAGCCCGAAGTAATCCTAACTCCCAAGGTGGCCTTACTAACGTTATAGCCATCTCTTACAGGGTAATCATGAATAAAGACCCAAAGTATATTTTGCAGGTTAATAGTCTCCCATGGCAACTCCAAGCTCTCCAGAAACTCCTCATCTTCTTCCAAGAGCGCAAAATGTCTTCTAAGTGCCTCCCCTTCCCTCTGATCCAGTGGCAAAGTCAGGAACTTCTCAACACCCGGTTCGCTCAGGCATATGGTGTCATCGTAACCAAGTTTGGCTACTTTACCTCCCTTTCTCTTCACATTTAGCTGATAACCTTCAACCGGCGATTTCTTGGCAAGGGTAAGTATTTCACGCCCTGTGAGACATTCTTTATCGACCTTTATGTTGTCTCGATCCACCAATATGTGGTACTTGTTTTCTGGCCCAGGCTTATGCTCCGGTTTGCCAGTACTTTTCTCGTTATTCATCCTATTCGGCTTTGAAAGTTGAAATAATCCTCCACTTCTTTAAAGCATCCCGGAGCGGAACTGCTCAGGCAGAAAACGACGATATTTGTTAAACCCGATACAACTCTGTACCTTGTGTCGAATTCTATACAGGGAAACGCTCTGAGGTGATCAACCTCACGCAAGTCGCCAAACTCAGTTCCCGATGCCCCATTTAGCTGTGCCATTAGCTAGGTGGGGTTTTGTTTTTGATCAGCCTATCATTGTTTCTTAGTGATTATTTAATATGCTAAAACTGGCATATACTATATTATGCTAGGCAACAAATCTTTTTTGCAGGTGACTGTAAAAAAAATTATTTTGGTAACATAGATAGGTATGGGCCTATTGCTTAAATGATATGATGTGAGCGAAGAGCACAATGACATCGACTGGGGGGATCTGTACGAATGCCTCTACGCCTTTACTGACAGGCTTTTAAAAAGAAAACATTGGTTCAGGAAATCGTCTGATGGTTCCTTCATAAAAGGGAAGCAGGTTCATGACTACGTTACAGATGGTATCGAGAGATATTTATCTGAACCTGATAAGTTTAATCCAACTAAGGGATCTTTGGCGGATTATATCAAGTTTAACATTATTCGCACCTTAGTTGGTAACGATTCCATTTCAGCTGAGAACAAAACCAGCCTAGACATTTCGGCCTTTGCCCCTCATGAAGATGATGATAATGACTCGAGTTATCTTGACTCAATGCTACCTTATGCTGCAGCATTATTTGATCAACAGCTAGATTATGACACTATTATGTCTCATATAGAGAATGAGGTCAAAGGTGACCCCGATGTAGAAAACATTTACATTGGTATCAGTGCCGGTTTAAAAAGAAGAGAGATCATCGAAGAATTCAACATGAGCACAAAAGAGTTCGATAATGGTCACAGAAGATTAAATACCATTCTCAAGAATACTGCATTAAAATTTAACTTAAAGCCATTATCATTATGACTGGAGACGCAAAACAAAGAAAAGCCGACTTCATCAGTTTGATGATGTCTAGCGTTGATTCGATAAGCTGTAATAAAGAAAATGCCAGGGATTATCTGTTAGAAGAAGGGCTTGACCCTGATTCAATTAGAGCGGAAGGCATAAAGCGTATTAAGAAATTAAAGCTTCAGGCACAAGCAAACAGTACACGGAAAGAAATGGCCTCTACCGCTGCTATTAAACAGAAGGCAATGGAATGGGTGGAAAAACTATTAAATGACGTCAATTTTTCCTTTCCTCAATTTGTTAAAACTGAGAATCTTGTTCTTCAAAATCGCAATCTTGAGAAGTTAACAAAGGAAGATATTAAAAGCACTTTAACCCAATACTATTACCTTAAGTTCATGGAACAAGGGAACAAACAGTCAGATGAACAATAAGTACTCTAAAGCGGAATTGATCGCTAAAAAGGTATTATCTGATTGTGGTTTGGATGACCCTACAGAGTTACCTCTCAGTGATATTATACTTGGGAGAGGAGCCTATTACGAAGAGAAGCCTTTGATAGGAAAAGAAGGAGAAATTGTTTCTGCTGGTGGACACTCTATGATAACTGTTAACTCAGATATCACTTTTGAAACTAAGAAAAGATTTGCCGCAGCTCATGAACTTGGGCATTATGAGATGCACCGGAACCTAACTCCCATCATATTTGACACAGAGTATGATCTAATCAACTGGTATAAGGCTGGGTCACAGGAAACGGAAGCTAATGAGTTTGCCTCTGAGTTTTTGATGCCTTCTGAGACATTCTACAAAGAATGTAGGTCTAAACGTTTTGGCCCTCATGTCATCGAACACCTTGCCGAAAGGTTTCTAGTTAGCAAGACCGCTGCAATCCTAAAGTTTGTTAAGAGAGGAAATCACCCTGTATGTGTTGTTTATTGTAAGGACAACAAGATGAAATGGTGGAAATCATCTTATGATTTTAGACCATTCATCGAGTTTGAATATGATAAAAACCCTCCGACAGGATCTGTTGCTTATGAGGTATTTACAAAAGGTAAGGTATACTTAAATGATGAACGGCAGCAACAGATATATAAGTCGGATTGGTTCAGAATGAGAGATGACGAACAGGACTCAAATTTTTATGAATACTGCCTACACGCTAAATCCTTTAACTACACAATAAGCATTATCTGGGAAGACTAACGGCTTCCTTCAATGAACCTGTTCCTCATACTATTACATGTTCAGTTTATTTGGGGTATAACTAAAACGAATAGCTAATATTTTTAGTATTTCGTTTTTATTAAGCGAGTAAAATTTCCTAATGTTGCGTATTAGCTAAATATATTAGCCAATAAACCACCGCAACATGAATAAAGAAGTAATACTACCCTCAGAAACAGTAAGCTTTGTTCTGCTAGGCCGTGACACGGAAACAAAGTTACCCCTCTTCGCGGCACGTGTCCCAGCGGGTTTTCCCAGTCCGGCAGAAGAGCACATTGAGGATAGAATTAGTCTATCATCTTATTTAAATGGACATCCAGACGCTACGTTCTACGTTCAGCTAGAAGGGGATTCTATGATAGAGTACAACCTGCTGGAGGGCGATCTGCTCGTCGTAGACCGTTCACTGCACGTGCGCAGCGGCGACATCGTGCTGGCCAATGTGAACAGCGAATACACGGTAAAGAAACTGGAGATAACAGAAACTGGAGTCCGGCTTCTCCCTGGCAATAAAAAGTACAACCCTGTAGAAATCACGGAGGATTTGGAGTTTTTGGTCTGGGGCGTAGTGCGGGGTGTAGCCAGGAGGATACGTCAATGACTAGTTTGTTTGCCCTTGTAGACTGCAATAACTTTTACTGCTCTGTGATGCGCGTCTTTCACCCTGAGCTAAACAATGTGCCCGTGGTAGTGCTTTCCAACAACGATGGCTCGATCATCGCTAGAAGCAATGAGGCCAAAGCACTGGGCCTGCAGATGGGGCAGCCCTTTTTCGAAGCCAAGTCAACTATAGACAAATATAATGTAGTCTACTTTAGCTCTAACTACACGCTTATAGGTGATATGTCTGCCAGGGTGCACAGTACCCTGGCCCGCTTCACTCCCAATATGGAGATTTATTCCATTGACGAGGCATTTTTGGACCTGGGTGGCTTTAAAGGAATAGATATACCGGATTATGCACGCACCATCCGGAACACCGTCAGAAAGTGGACAGGCATACCTGTCAGCATAGGTGTCGCGCCCACGAAAACCCTGGCAAAGCTTGCGAACCGTATCGCCAAAAAGTCTGAGAAGGCCAATGGTGTGCTGGTGCTGACGGAAGCTAAGTATTTGGAGGCGGCACTAAAAAGAACAGACGTCGGTGACGTATGGGGCATTGGCTCCCGCTATGCCACAAAGCTCCACAGCTTCGGCATAAACAATGCCTGGCAGCTAACCAATGTCACGGATGCTTTTGCTAAAAAACATTTAACGGTGGTGGGGCTGCGGCTGGTGAAAGAGTTGCGTGGGGAGCCATGTACTGACTTAGAAATCGAGCCTCCGGCAAAGAAGGGTATCTGCTCCTCTCGCTCATTCGGGCAACCAGTAACCACGCTCAACGGCCTAAAGGAAGCAGTGGCTGTCTACGCCTCCCGGTGCGCCTACAAGCTACGGCAGCAAAAAAGCACTTGTCGCGTGGTAACCGTGTTCATTCACACTAATCCATTTCGGGAACAGGAGCCGCAATACTACAACACCAAAACCATCAACCTGCCCGTTTCTTCCTCCTCCACTATAGAATTAGTTCAGTACGCTACCATGGCACTGGAACACATCTACCGGGACGGGTTTGCCTACAAGAAAGCCGGCGTGTATGTCACGGAGATTGGACCGGCAGACGGCGCACAGATGAATATCTTTGACAGAGTGGATCGGAGTAAGCATGCACGCCTCATGCTCACGTTGGATCAACTTAACAAGTCTATGGGAAAGGGCACGGTAAAGGTAGCTGCTGAGGGGGTTAGCCATATTTGGGAGCCTAAAGCTGAATTCTCTCCTCCATGCTATACCACAAGAATAGAAGATGTCCTGAAAGTGAGATAACGCTCCAGCAAAGGCTAGCTATCTTGTATATCAAATTAGATGTGCTAAATTCGATAATGGTTAAACTTGAAAAGTACATGAGATTTAAAGAGGCAATAAAATTTATAGAAGGGAATAAAGACAAAGCAGCAGTCGCAGTGAATAAAGAACAGATGGAAATTTTCATTCTTGATGTCTTTGTAGATGATCTTGAGTCTGATACTAGTGTTGAGGATATACCTGTGTCTGTTTCTTACGAGCAAGATTTAGGGCCTGGTGCTGGTTCAGAAGACTTCTATGAAATCTCAGAGTGCCTGGAGGAGCATCCTCATGTAGAAGCCTTAGAATTCTTTATCGTTGACAAAGAGCTTACCGATAGTATCCGAGGGCATGAGTTTTGGTATCAGCTTGAGGCGCTGGGGCTTCAATAGAAACTTGAAATGGGTGAATCTAATTAACAAAGGAAGGAAACCATATGATAAAGATAAAACATCCGGTAGAGGAGTGTAATGCAAGTCAGGAAAAATTTCTGGCCACCTGTCCTAGCGAGGAGCGCCGCTTTCACGAGCTGATATTTACAGTGGGTAACATTTCATATCGCTACCATCACGAGGCCAAAGACTACTCTCCTAATATGATTGATTATCAGGAATGGCTTGAGGGTCTGCCCGATAATGTGCGCAAAGGAATGGAAGAACAAGGTTTCGAGAATTGTAAAAGCATACTATCATTCACACGCTATGTAATGGAGAAAAACGATGTTGGAATGGAAGAGTATATTCGCCTTCATATGGACCCGCAGGACTACGAAGAGTACCTAAAAATAGCGAAAGGCTAGGTATAATAAGTTAAATACTTTCCTTATTTGATGTTGGCGCTGAAGTTCGCTTCATGCTTAACATCTTTCATCTGCTAGAGTATTAAAGGGATACCTAAAATCTTACCTTAGTCATTGGCCTTATAATTCAGGTATTCATTTTTCTCTCCTGAAGCTTCATTGTAAATAAAGGTCTTCTCATCTATCTGCTTACCGTTCTTGTAAATAACAAAGCGCATCTGCATGGAAGCAGGACCATCCTCTACGGCACTAAACTCATTGGCAGCATGAATGGTAAGTTCCCTTACATTATCCGCTACAAAAGAATAGGACGTCTCCGAAAGGTTCCCGTCAAATAACACAGGCGGCATAGCTTCGCCAGTACCCCTCACTTTGAAATCACCACCTCCGATGGTGATAATCTTAATGAACTTCTCATAATCCCCAGACTGGCTGTAATCAACCCGATAGGTAGCAGTATCAGGCAGGATAGGGCCCTCGCCTTCGTCATCACAACCAGCAAAAAATAGAACTGTACATAACAGAAGGGAGAAGATAGATAGCTTTTTCATAGCCTAAAAATTAAATGGTTTATAGTTAGGTGAAAAATATTTTCTACAGAGACTTAATTAACCGTAACAGCCATGCGAAACACAGAAACTGCATTTCATCTCCTACAGTCTTTGACTGCTATACTAGCCACCAGATCATAACTTCACTTTCATAGGGACACGGTTCTCCTGGTCATTTTTGGGATGTATAATGTCATTAAAATCCTTATGGCCAAGGGGCTTATGCACCTGAAGTCCGGAACGAATACCGGAGTTCTTCTCAAAGACAAAAAGGCTCAGCTTGTCTACAGGAATATCAAATTTCTTCTCATCCAAGCTGAAGGTGATACTGTCGGCATTCTTCGTGAAAGTGTAGGGCTTACCTGCTATCGCCGTGGCCAGATAGATATCATAGATCTTTCCCTGGTAATCGTTATCGAAAATGGTATGCTTTTGAGCATGCGGCCATGCCTTCAGGGAAAGCTCCACCTGCATCCTCGACATTCCCCCACCAAACGAGACGAATACGGAGTTGCTGAAGTCCCGCTTATCCTTCTCCAGCTGATAGAAGCTCATGGCATCTATAGGGTTCTCCGCAAAGTAGACATGGCGTGTAAGAACCGGATTCTGCGCAAAGTCGGCTACCCAGACACCGTGCTTGCGGTCGCTGCCCGCAGCCACGCCCTTAAAGCCATAATTTCTAAGGTCGTAGCCTATCGTTTCACTGCTAGGTGGCCTTTGCAGTGGGAAGGCGATATTGGTATAGGCATTATCCTTCTCTGCGTCCCGCACCAGCCTGATGTAAGGCAGGAACAGCTGCACCGTCTCGCTAGAGAGACCTCGTTCCTTGATCAGGTAATGCAGCTTAAAAACAGAGGTCTCCGATTCGACAAACCTGCTTTTGTCAAAGGGCTTTGCTTCCGTAACATTGTGGATTGGAGCTTTGGGTTGAGAGGCATAGGCATACCTAGACAGCACCTTATTGATACCATCGATCTCATTGCGAAAGCTCCCCTGGAAGCGGTGCAGCCGGTTGGCCACAAAATCTATCACAGACCCTTTGTCGTTGCTTCCATCCCGGTTGAAGTACATCTGCCGGGAGCTGTCGCCTGGGTTGTTGATGATGATTCTGTCTCCGTCAGGGTGCTTGAACTCAGGGCTCTTTCTCCCCTTCAAGGGATCAAACACATAGCCGAGCGATTCGGCGACCTGAATAATCGACACTTGCTCTCTGTATTCCTGAAAGGTCATAGGCAAGTTAACGTTTGATAGACACAACAGGGGTTTCCTTCACTGCCAGGGTGTGGCTTTCTTTTAGGGAAACCTGCCCCTCCCCTATCTTCAGTCCTTTAGGATCATTCAGATCCAGGCGGGCCGAGATCAGCTGATCCTTTGCTTTGGAATAAAGCTCCAGGGTACCTCCTTGCCGCAGGTGCTCTTTCTGATCAGTACTCAACACGATGTCCCTGATAGCACTAGGCACTTGGATATCCCGTACCCTCACCCTTAGAATCTCGTTGGTCTCCTTATCCAGCTGGAAAACATACAACTCTTTCTCCCCATTAAGCGATTTAAACGGCTTTACCAGCAGCTCCCCGTTTTGCAGCTTCTCCAACTCCTGCTTACCGGCACCAATCTCGTTCTGTATCTCCCTCCGTATGGGGTGGATCAGCAGCGATAGGGTGTTGTCTGGATTCATCTTCAGGCTCAATTTTGCATCCACAGTAAGAGGCTCCAGATTGGCTTCCTTGATAGTAAAGGTATGCAGGCTTGTGCGCCTGCCCGTCAGCAGGCTGACCAAATCGTCAGACTTCATGGAGAGCACGTCTTTCTTGTTCATTCCAAGACGCTCAAATTGACCATAAGGAAGGTCTTTTATATCGAAGTTCATAGTTTACTTAGATCATGGATATCTTTAACTAAATCTACGTTTAAATATTATTTAAGTATATATTATTAGTTAATTATTGATTTATTTAGTAAATAATTATATAAAAAATAAGGCATTATACATTATTTGTATAAAATGTAAAACTATTGTTTCACTTACCATTGTGGCTCAGCTCTAGTTTTAACTTTGACTACTTCTATTACTGAAGATAATCCTTTTACTAAACATGAAAGTTGTTTTGGGAACTCTCTCTAGTTGTGTAAGTGCTATCTACCAATGAGCTGCAAAAACCAAAGAGACCGCATAGAGCAGCGGCAGAACCATGGTGGAGGTAACAAGATTGCTGTTTCTGCAGTTAACAGGCTGTGCATGGTTTTCTAATTGCATCACAGAATCTTAAACTGCTTCCTAAAATGACCTTCGTTGCTCCCTCCATACTGTCAACAGACTTTGCCCATCTCAGCAGAACTTTAGCAGCGGTGAACGAGAGTAAGGCTGACTGGCTACACGTAGACGTGATGGACGGGGTATTCGTCCCGAACATTTCCTTTGGTACCCCTGTACTCAAAGCAATTCAGCAGCACACTAAAAAGCCCGTGGAGCTGCACCTGATGATTGTGCAGCCTGAGCGTTACCTGGAGACCTTTGCCCGCTTCAACATAAACCAAATGACCGTGCACGCAGAGGCTTGCACGCACCTGCACAGTGTGGTACAACAGATAAAGCGTTTAGGCTGTAAAGCTGGTGTTGCCCTGAACCCGCACACGCCTCTCGGGTACCTGGAGTACGTAATACAGGACCTGGACATGGTGTGCCTGATGTCCGTAAACCCCGGCTTTGGCGGACAAAAGTTCATTCCCCAAACACTTGAAAAGATAAGCCAGCTTAAAGAGTTGATTAGAAGGAAAGGCGCTGCTGCTTTGATTGAAGTGGACGGAGGAATCAATCAGACAAATGTAACAGACGTGGTTAGCGCAGGGGCAGACGCCGTTGTGGCGGGAAGCAGCGTGTTTGACTCCAGTGACCCCAGGCAAGCGATAGCGGCCCTAAAGGGAGCACAGGCCAAGTGATGTTGGCACAGAGCCCTCCCAACAAATGCGCTTCATCCTCAGCGCAGCGGTAGTGCCTTAAAAACCTCTTCAAGAGATAAGCTGTAGGCAACCCGCTGAACCTCCACACTTGCCTTTAAAGTATATCAACCTCAAGCAAATTAGTCCTGCAGATAACACAAAGTTAAGCTTCTTTGAGGCTTCATTTTCTCATCCAGGCTATGGCGGTCTCTCTTTCGGTTAAATCGAAATATTTAATTTCTGCGGAGGTAAAAGGCTTCATGAGTTGCGTCATCCAGTCCTGCCACTTTTTTTCGCCCACCATAGCGATTCTCTCATAATCGTTTACGTGTTTCAGGTCAATTTTCAAGTCTTCCCAAAGCCCCTCTGCGTCCCAGCCGGTAAATCGATCCATCTCAAAATACCACCTCACTTTCTGGCCACTGTCTATTATGCTGTGGATGAGCGGGTGTATGCGCTCCATGTCTTCTTCTCTCAGTATCCCATCAGCCTTGGTGGCGATGATGTTGCCTCGCGTAAAGTCTAAAATCTGTAGCATCGTGAATGTTCGTTAAATGTTGCTTGAGCTCATTTCAGCTCTTGTAATACCCCTTTCCAACGCCTACTCCTTTGAGCATTTCTCCTAACTATACAGTTCCTCGGCGCCTGCATAGCCACATTCATCAGAACTTGTAGAACTTTATTCATGCTCTCTTGATAGCCTTATGTCTTGAAATTGTTTATCAGGAGGTAAGGGCCAGCAGCGGATTCTCCATATCACTTTTGGCCTTCAAAAGGAAGGTATCATAGTATCCCTGTGCTTTCCCAACTGCGATGTTAATAAAAAGGTCCCCGTCCCCAAGCATGGTCGGCAGCTGGGGCGTCCGGCTGCCCATGAGTACCTCCTTGAATATTTCTTCTTCCTGCTGCAGGGCCAGTACTGTGACATGCGAGTCAGCATCACCCAAGGCATCCTCTGTCAGCCTCAGGAGAAGTATGAGGCCCGGTACCTGGAAAAGGAGGCTTGCCTGGCCCTGATCGCTATGCAGCGGACTGTACGGGGCCTCCACCGGCACGAATCCCTTGTCAACCCCCACACCTTCTGTGTCGTTGGCAACCACATCGTACTTCCAGCCGATGCGCAGGGGCTGCAGGTGGCGGAACTGCCTTGCGCTCTCCGGGGTCTCTCTTATCATCACCCACAGGTTTTTCCCTTCCGACAGATCCGCAGCCTTGCTTAAATACTGCTTTAGCCTTTTACGCGGATCGCCACTGCTGTCGCTGCTGCCAACACTCAGTACATCCTGAACGAAAGGTGGCTTAGCTGCACTTAGGTAGCAGTAGAGCGCTTCATCTCTATAAGTTTTGAATTCCATAAATGACTTATTGTGGTACCTCTCTTGCCAGATCTGCCTGACCTACTATGCTCAGGCAGATCTGGCAAAAAACCTTCTTTCCCTCCCATGGCAGCGGCTACCTAAGGAGGCTACATTTCTGTCACCTGCCTCCACAGCTCCGCAGCCAACAATTGAGCTCGCATTTTATTATTTAGTAAAAGCGAATAGCAGCCTTAACCCGGCCTCTGGTAGTACAGGAAGAGCAAAAGGGCGGCGTAGCTCAAACCTCCTATGGCAAAGGCCCAGTAGCTGCTTTTTCCAGCACTTGGTAATTCTTCTTTGAGAACGTTCAACAGCACCCCCCCGGCTAAAAACGCCTGCAGGAGCACGGGCACTACTTCTGGCAGTACAGTAAGAACACTAATGCCCCAGCCCAGTAACACGGCAGCAGCAAGTAGCCAACGTCCCTTCTGATCATATCCCTGCTTATGGAGGTTGTGTAGCCCGTTATCATTGACGATAAACTTGAGAAACATGGCCACGAAGAAAAGCAGTAAGGGCAAAAGCCCCTCGTTCATCCTGTGAACAAGCAAATAGCCTATCAGTGCGTTCATGAATGCAAACGTCATCATGTGAATCCAAAAGACCCTTGCGCTCGTAACGCCCTTCCGCTGCTTTTGCCTCTGCCTTTCCACTGATGCCCTTGCCCAATGCTCTAAGCCGTAAAAGATGAACATGCTTAGCAGCACCAGGATATACACATGCTGGTCTAAGGCTGATAATAAGGAGTCCTTATTTATGTTCTTAAGAACCTTTTCCTGTCCTTTGCTTATCCCTGGTAGCAGGCGTAGCACAACAAAGGCCACGGACATACCTCCGGCAACCGATAGAAAGCGATTCCTAGGCACCCCGTCCAGCACCCTCAGGTAATTAGAGAAGATATGAACTGCTGCAAGGCCTGCCCCAGCTGCTAAAGGAATCCCAACGTTGTTTTCGTCCATTTGCTTTTAAAGTTGAAATAGGAAAAAGGCTTTCCGCTGTGTCCATTTCTGATTCACACCATCCCTGGCTGCGGACTTGTCAGTTTATAGCCATTCAGTCCACCAAAGCGGGTTAATATTTATTCCCTCTATTCGGCCCTTTGCTATACTTACCCGGTATCAACTTAAATAGATGCTTCTCCTCCAGATTATTCTACTCTTGGGTCTTTACTACACTGGGTCCATCACTTCTTAAACTTCACATCTCTAGGCAAAATAACACTCGTTCTTTCAGGCTTGTTTAAAAGAAGGGCATAGTCTTACCCTATAACAATTACCACCAAGTAATTTTAGATGAAGCAAAGTCAAGAAGTTGTAAAATCAGGTTCAGAAAGCAACCAGGACTAGTGGAGCCTATGCAAAGGAAGTGAAATAGACCATCAGCGGAAGTTCCACCAGAGCGTTTGGTGCCGTCCAAGCTGCTGATAAGGGAGTGTTCGCTTACATGTTGCGGGGCTTATTTAACTGTTAGATGCTTATCTGCGTAAACGAGAACCGCACCTAATGTTCGTAGTCATTAGTAGATAATTATGAATAAATCTAAAACTTATGTTCAGTCCCCCACAGTTGAAGGAGGTGCTGCATGAGCGTATGGATTTGGGTCCTTGTCTTGATTGCGGCCATATGGGCAGCGCAGTGGGGAGCAGAACATTTGGCAAAGCCCCTGAAGAAGCTGCGGAAGCAGTGGGGCTTCTCCGTAGCGGCTGGAGGAGCCTTGGTGGGCGTGGCCGCCGCGAGCCCTGAGATCGGCATCAACATTGCCAGCGCTGTTACAGGCGTAGCCGATATCGGCCTGGGGACTATGTTCGGATCCAATGTCATTGCTATTCCCTTCATGGTGGTAACCGCCTACATTGCCACCCGCCACCTTAAAAAGGGAAATGCGGGCAAAGACCATGAGCAGCATGTGAAGGAGCACCTGCTGAAAGTAGATCACACCGCCGTAACCGTACAGGCACTCCCTTACCTGGTAATAGTCGCCGTAGTGGCCATCCTCACCGTGCCAGCGCAGTGGCGTGGGCTGCAGCCCACGGATGGCTGGATCATGCTGGGCGTGTACCTGGTGTACCTAGCGCAGGCCCTGCTTCGGGGCAGGAAGGAAGGGGAAAAGGTGGAGTGGAAAAAGAAGGAAATTTACCTAGCAGTGGCTGGCCTTGTCGCCCTGGGGCTGGGGGCTTTCTTCACGGTAAAGGCTACCGAGAATATCGTCGCCGCTTTGGGTATCTCCAAGATAGTAGGCGGCCTGTTTATTACAGCTCCCATGGCCGCCCTGCCGGAGATATTCGCCACCTGGAGTGTGGCTAAAACTGGGCAGATCACCTCTGCAGTCACCAGTGTGATCGGGGACCACGCCGTCACGATGACCGTCGCCTTCCTGCCCCTTGCCTTGGTGACCGTGCCTGTTAAAGATCTCACCCTGTACATCACCATCCTGAGCTTTGCGGGACTAGTGGGCATTCTGTACTCCGCCTTTATCCACTGGGGTGGAAAGAACGGGCGGCACGGCTTTAACCGCTGGCAGGTCTACACCCTGGGGGCTGTCGTGCCGGTGTATGTTGGGGTCATGCTGTTTGGGGTGCTCCAGGTGTTTGGCGGACCGTCTGGTGAAGGAGCTAACCTTTTTAAGGTGTACAACGAGGATAAGAACGACTACCTGGAGGACGGGG
This sequence comes from Pontibacter sp. H249, assembly GCF_037892465.1. Classification (NCBI taxonomy): domain Bacteria; kingdom Pseudomonadati; phylum Bacteroidota; class Cytophagia; order Cytophagales; family Hymenobacteraceae; genus Pontibacter; species Pontibacter sp. H249. Next base: position 58,568 of record NZ_JBBKTR010000019.1, read on the forward strand.
AGTTCTACAAGGCCGTGGCCAAGATAGGTTACTTCGAGACCTGGAACCAGGACGGCGATGCGTCCCTTAGCGAAGAAGAGTGGCGGGCTGGCATCAGCGAGAACCTGGGCGGGTACAAGGTTAACCAGATAGAAGAGCTCGGTGAGTGGGACCTGAACGGCGATAGCCAGATTTCGGAGGAGGAGTTCAGGGAGGGCCTGTTCGAGGCTGTAGACAAGGACGGGAACAGGCAGATAAGCGAAAGCGAGTTTGTAAGCCTGTATAGGGAGGGTATCAGGTCGCAGAAAGGGAAATAAAGCAAAAATCAAGAACTCTCTGTTGATAAAGCTGAACCTATAATCTTTATTAAACAAGTGTTTCATAAAACCTCTCATGCTATGAAAAAAGAGTTATATGGCTTGCCTTTTTGGATACTGATAAGCCTTTTTAGTTTAGGTCTTTCTGCCTGTAACCAAGGCGGCGAAGGAAAAGAGTTATATAAGGCCTACAATAAGGACAAGAACGACTTTTTAGATGATAAAGAGTTCTACAACGCGGTTGCCGAAGAGAAGTACTTTGAGAGGTGGAACCAAGACGGAGACCGTTCTTTGAGCGAAGACGAGTGGAGGGCCGGGGTAAATAATTATCTGGGCGGGTACAAGGTTTCCACAGTGGAAAAGTTCGGTGAGTGGGACCTGAACGGCGACAGCCAAGTTTCTGAGGAAGAGTTCAGGGAAGGTCTATTTGAAGTGGTGGACAAAGACCAGAACAGACAAATAAGTCAAAGCGAATTCACAAGCTGGACCAAAGAGGGAGGCGGACAGGAAAGCTAACAGAAGAGCCTAAGCAACGGTCTTCTGACATGTGAATGTGCTAATGAATATTCCGGTGACGCTCAACCTTTTTTACGCATAGGTTTCAGCTTACTGGTAGCAGGGACCACCATTTCTTTTAGTCCGTGCCGTTCCACTCTATCACCGTCTTAATGTCATCCACAGACCTGAAATTGAGGGCACTGCTGAACTGCTGATAACTGACACGGGTAGTAATAATATTTGTAGTCAGGTTCCCCCACCGCTGCTTGGCCCGCTGCAGGTCCTCAATGGCCAGCTCAAAATGCTGTATTCCCGCGTTCACGCTCCCAAGGATAATTTGGTTCTTCAGAACCATCTGTTTTATGAGCTCTGCTCCAAGTATGCAGACGGGGCGGTCGCCGTGCGGAATGCCTGTCATCACATATATTCCGTTGACTCCCAGCGCGTCGATCAGCTCAAAGCCAAGCTTGGCTATACCCGTGGCCTCAAAGATAAAGTCAACCTGTCCGTACCGTTCATCTATCTCCAAGGCACTCACCTTTCGGCCATCTAAATACTGGCCTCCCAGTTCCTTCAGTATCAAAGGCCTCTTCGTAGTCTCGTCTACGATGTCCATTCCGATCACCTCGGCGCCACGAAGTCTTAGGGCTACCGCTGCAAGCAAGCCGATGGGACCAAGACCGGCCACCAGCGTTTTTTTCCCCGCAAGCCACCCTTCCCCGGCGACCTCTGGCAGGCGCGCCGCTTGCACATTCTGCGCCTCGTCGATTGCCTTTTCTGCCACAGACATCGGCTCCGTCAGCACGCCCAGCTCCCTTATACTTTCCGGAACCTTCACCACGTAAAGCTCCTCCTCCACCACGTACTCCGTCTCATAGCCATTCAGGCCTTTGATTCCCCTTTCCTTATAGAGACCCGTGTAGCACATGTCGCTGCGGTTATTCCTGCAGGGCTTGCACAGCCCGCAACCCCTCCTGACTGTTACCACGGCCAGGTCCCCTACGCGAACGCTTCTTACCTCTGTGCCTATCTCCACCACCTGCCCCAGCATCTCATGCCCTATCACCAGCCCTTGGGGCCCGGCAGGCTCTTCCACGTTCTTCTGCACGACCTGCTCCCTGTCTGTGCCGCAGATACCCACCTCCAGTACGCTTAGTTTAACCTGATTAGGGAAAACTATCCTGGGCTCAGGCACATCGATTAAATCCAGCTGCCAGGAATGAGGTGTTAGGGACAGTGCTTTCATGGTATCTTCCTGTTATATTTTTTACTTTCCCGACTCTGCCTGTTCAGGCAGAGGTATTATTCCGCTCATCGTTTAGCTGCTCATTAAGAGACAGAGCGGCAGAGATGAGCCCTAAGTGGGTGAAAGCCTGCGGGAAGTTGCCCAGGTGCTCCCCCTTCAGGCTAAGCTGCTCGGCGTAAAGGCCCAGATGGTTGCCATAGCCCAACATTTTCTCAAAGTAATGCCGCGCCTTGTGCAGCTGCCCCGCGCGGGCCAGGCACTCCACATACCAGAACGTGCACATGGAGAAAGTTCCCTCGCCCCCCGAGAGCCCCTCTACCTCCTCATTAGGCCGGTAGCGGTAAACCAGAAAGTCCGAGACGAGCTCTTTCTCGATCCTGTCGAGGGTGGAGAGCCAGCGAGGGTCCTTGGGACTGATGAACCTCACCAAAGGCATCAATAGGGTGGCCGCATCCACCGTCTTTGCCCCCTTAAACTGGACAAAGGTCTGCAACTCTTCGCTCCAGAAGTCTGTGTGGATGGAGAAAAAAATCCTGTTCCGCTCCTTCTTCCACCTTTTAGGAAAGGGGTAGGAGTGCCTGCGGCCGATTTTCATGCCCCTGTCGATGGCGACCCAGCACATGAGCCTGGAGTAGAGGAACTCCCGCTTCCCGCCGCGCACCTCCCATATGCCCTCGTCCTCCCTGTGCCAATTGTCGCACACCCACTCTACCTGGCGCGAAAGGTCCTGCCAAAAGTGGTAGGAGATGCGCTCCCCGTACTTATCGAACAGGTACACCGAATCCAGTAGTTCGCCGTAAATGTCCAGCTGTACCTGCGCATAAGCTGCGTTCCCTATTCTCACTGGGCTGGAGCCCTTGTATCCCTCCAGGTTCGGAAGGATTGTCTCCTGCAGCTCTTGTCTGCCGTCCAGGGTGTACATCAATCCGAGGGCGCCGGCGTTGCCTATGTCATGGCACTGCCGCTCCACCCAGTTTACAAAGCTTTCTGCTTCCTTGGTGTACCCCATGCGCAGGAGGGAATAGACAGTGAAGGAGGCATCGCGGATCCAGGTAAAGCGGTAGTCCCAGTTGCGCGAGCCTCCCAGCTCTTCCGGAAGGCTGAAGGTAGGGGCCGCGACCATAGAGCCGTACTTGCAGGAGGTCATCAGCTTCAGCACCAGGGCTGACCGGTGAACTGTCTCCACCCAACGCCCACTATAGGAGCACTGCGCCACCCAATCCTTCCAGAAGTTTACCGTCTCAAACAGTCTTTCCTCCACAAATTCGGAGAGATCATCCAGCGGGGTATTCGGATCGGTTAGCAGTTCCAGTGTAAAATCCACATGCTCATTTAGGTTCAGCGTGAACTCTGCGCAGCCGTCGTCCGCACGCACCTCAAGGGGAACTGAGCTGACCAGCCGGAGCACAACACCATCCGGACCCTCGCTGCGAAAGATAAGCTCCCGGTCGTTCTGCTCCAGCCGATGGGCGCTCCTGCCGTAGTTAAAGCGCGGCGCGCACTCCATTCTGAACTTCATGCACCCTGTCACGCCACTGACGCGCCTTATGAGTACATGGCCAGGGTACAAAGGATCCACGGGCATGAAGTCCGTGACCTCCGCCACGCCCTCATCCGAGAGAAAGCGGGTTAGGAGCACGTTCGTCTCCGGGAGGTACACCTGCTTGTTCCTCACCTCGCCATCAGTAGGGCAAATTCGGAACGCACCGCCTTTCTCACTGTCGAGCAGGGCGGCAAAAACAGAAGGCGAGTCAAAGTTAGGGAAGCAGAGGAAGTCGATAGACCCGTTCAGTCCGACGAGGGCAACCGTGTTAAGGTCACCGATCACGCCGTAGTTCTCAATAGGCTGGTATTGCATTCAGTTGTATCGTTAACAGTACATGACAGATGAGTTTAAAGCTTGACGCAGCTTACATTCCAGAGGGCGGTTCCGGTATGCTGGGATACCCGCCTAACCTGCTGGTGGAGCGGTAGGAGGCAATGTACTCGTTCGGCCCGAACGGGTGACCGCCAAAGCCGTTCCGCATCATGGCAATGGCCTTGGCCCATACCTTGTCTTTTTCGCGGGAGGCAATCAGTTGCATAACCGCCTGCGAAATGACGGGCACGGGCACCTCCATGTGCATGGCATCGTTTACCAGCCAATTGACCTCCCCGGTATCCTCCACATAACCCGGCACGTTCTCAAAGCCCCCCCGCTCGTGGTAGATTTTCCCGAGCAGCTCTATCAGCCAGGACCGGATGACAGAGCCATGATTCCATGCCTCTATGATACCGGGCAGGTTTAGTTGCTCACGGTAGCTGGCAAGCAGGTCCACACCTTCCCCAATCGCCTGCAGCATCCCGAACTCAATCCCGTTGTGCACCAGCTTTGTGAAGTGGCCGGCGCCCGGAGGGCCTGCATGGACATAGCCCCCCGGGTACAGCAAGGCTCTTGAACAGGGGCTCAAAGAGAGCTACCACCTCCTGCTCACCTCCGACCATAAAGCAGGCCCCGTTGCGAGCGCCCTCCACTCCGCCGCTCGTGCCGCAGTCTATGAAGTTGAAACCCTGTGCTTTTAGCCATTGGTGCCTTCTCAGGGAGTCGCCCCAGTAGGAGTTTCCACCGTCCACAACTGTATCACCCGGCTGCAGCACCTTGGTGGTTTCCGCTAGGATGTCCTCCACAATAGGGCCGGCGATGACATAGATGAAGATCACACAGTTTGCAGGCAGGTTCTCCCGCAGCTCCTGCAGGGAGAGACAGTTCTTCAGGCCAGCGGCGATCAGCTCGTTGGTTGCGCCCGCTTTATCGTATCCAACTACTCTGTAGCCTTTCTCCAGGGCCTGCAGGGCAAGGTTCCCTCCCATTCTGCCCAGCCCTATAATCCCGATGGTTTCTGTTTCCTTCATGTATGCTTTTTATCTAAAGCTTTCCGTTTTACTTATAAATAATTCGCTCACACACCACTATACTACAGGTGTGTCTCATTTTCCTCATACCCTCTGCTCTCCAGCTGAACTGTCGTGTGCGAGATTTTGAACCTGGAAGTGACGTCTTGGCTTATTCTTTTAAGCATCTCATTATTTAAGGCACTGTTGTCAGTGGCCACAACGACATGGGCACTCATGGCATTGACACCTGATGTCAGAGACCACACATGCAAGTCATGCACTTCCTCAACTCCCTCCAATGCCGCAATGCTTTTGCGCAGCTCCTCTATGTTCACGTCTGAAGGGGTACCTTCCAGCAATACTCCCACGGCCTCTTTTAGCAACACCCACGTGCGGGGCAGAATAAAAAGCCCTATACCAGCTGATAGAATGGGGTCAGCATAGTACCAGCCGGTCGTCCACATGATGACACCCGCTATAATAACCCCCACAGAAGTGAGCATGTCTGAGAGCACTTCGAAGTAAGCCCCCTTCATGTTCAGGCTCTCCTGAGACCCCTTGCGCAGGATATACATGCCTGCCAGATTTACCACCAAGCCAATGGTTGCCACAAGCAACATAGCTTTGCTTTCCACCTCGGGTGGGTCCAGAAAGCGCTGGTATGCTTCATACAAAATGTAAAGAGAGATACCGATGAGTATCACCGCATTAGCCAGCGCAGCCAGAATCTCTGCGCGATAATACCCGTAGGTGCGCTCAGGAGAAGCCGGCCGTTCGGCCAACATAATGGCAATGAGGGCAAAAGCCAGTCCCCCTACGTCGGTTAGCATGTGACCGGCGTCAGCAAGCAAGGCAAGGCTACCTGTTAAAAGGCCTCCAACCACCTCGGCGATCATATAAAGCAAAGTAAAGGTCAGTACCAGCTTGAGCCGTCCTTTGTTTTGGCTACTTGCAGATACAGCATGTCCATGTGCCATAAACTCATCTTTCATTGTACAGATAAGGTTGTACGGGGTGCGCTTTCAATATGTTAAGTGCAGACTCACGGGAACACACGAAGCAGTGTATACGTACAGGTCCAAGAGCAAACTGCGTTATGGTACAAGCTATAGAAACAGGTAAATCCGACTTGGTGGCCTTGAAGTTTACAGGCTCACTGGATAAAGAAGACTATACCCTAATCGTTCCGTCAATGGAGGAGAAGATCGACCGTTTCGGGAAAATCAGTCTTTACTGGGAGATGGATAATGTGGAAGGCTGGGAGCCTGGGGGGCTGTGGGAGGACCTTAAATTTGATATTCAGCACACAAACAATTTCAACAGAATCGCAATCGTCGGTGACAGGAATTGGGAAAATTGGATCACAAAGCTAATGAAGCCTTTCACGAGCGCAGAGGTTAAGTACTTTGACCTGCAGCAAAGGGAGGAGGCCATGGCATGGGTGCGTCAGTGATCTGATTTTCGCATAAGACCTCCTTCAGAGTCGGGTGGTGTATACTGTGCCCGAGCTTAAATTACAAATAAATGTATTGTCGCGGATGCAGCCCCAATTAATCTAAGAAACGGCATATCCTGTGGCTGCTCCCCTGATCGTGCTACATGCCTTAAAGGGAGACCGGAAGGCTTTATATAACGGCAGGAAGATCAGTTAGGCTTAGGCGAACAAAATTCCATTTTGCAGTGCAGCGTTAGGCTCAGACAGGTTCTTACTTGTGCGGCAGCTTTTACTGGTACTATCTGAAAAATTTATACTTAAGCTTTATATGTATACGCTGCCTTAACCATTCTCGGCAACTGCTCTTAAGCACATGCACAGCCAATAGAGTGGACGGTTACTAAGTCGCTGGCGAGCAATTCTGCAAATTATTTTTTTCCGTTCCCCTCGTCTTCCCCTGCATTTATATCCTCCTTCATATCCTCAATAGACTCCACGTTCTGGCTCCTTCCGCCCGCCACAACATGTGGTTTGTCACCTGTACTCGGGGTATGGCTGTCTGCGTGCGTCTCTTCACCTGCATGTGTCTCTTTATTTGATTTCAGCTGATCTCTTTTATTGTTTTGCTCATTCATACACTTGGCTATTTTGTTTGCTCTTCTCCTATACGTATCAAGGCCAAAGCATGACTGATCGTTATTTATATTTGTTGAATAAAAACCCAAATATTAAATTCTAAATACATACACATCTGTGCCTGTTCTAAAATCGCTCAGTATTTTTCCTTAAAGTACTATGTGAAGTCGGGAGCGGCTACTTGTTTGGCTCTGGCTAAAAGGAAACAAGCCACTATGGTGCGGTCTTCTCGGCTGTCTCCAGCTGCTCAGCATCCTAACTATTCTCATCTTAGGTCTACTTCAGAAAACAAGCCCCTTTCTTAAATGGAACTTGTAAAGACCTTCCTGAAATCTGGGCTGGAATGTATAAGCCTATGCGAGGCATGGGCATTTGATGAATTAACTGGCGCTCTCGTCGGAGAATCCCGTACAGAAAAATATTAATCAGGAAATTTATTCCCCGAAACTATTTCAAAATAGGAAGAAACACTATGGGAAAAGCATTGCCTCTTCAAATCGTCATCCTGTTATGCCCAGAGGGTAGCACGCATTTGCCAGCATGTTAAGCTCTATCTCAATCACCACATTCGCCCCTGTTAAGTGCTATTCTTCCAAATAAACTGCAAGTAACGTAAACAAGGCAAAACCTCCTGCCAGAGCGAACGCTGCCCACTTCGAGTCCGGCCTGTCATGGGCCTCTGTTAGCATCTCTTCGATAGATACCGTCAGCAGGATGCCCGCCACAAAAGCCAAAAGACTCAACTTTACCACTTCCTTGCTGTCTTTTACGCCCCAGTACCCCACAGTTGCCCCCAAGAAGATAGGAATGGCAAAAGAGGCGGAGAGCAGCAGGCGCTTCCCTCTCTTCACCCCCTTTGATTTAAAGGTGGCGATGGTGGCGAAGCCTTCTGGAATGTCTGCCGGAACCTGCCCAATGGCCAGCAGCAGTCCCAGGCTCGCGGCCACCGTGGAGCCCGTGCCAATCATAATGCCGTCGCTGAACAGGTCAATCGCCACGCCGATGTAGATGGCTATCGCCGCACTCATGCCTTTTTTGCTTTCCCCGCCAAACCTGCTCTGCACGTAGCCAACGCCCTGGTCCAGAAAGACAAAGAACACGCTCCCGGCCACAAACGCCAGCACCGGAATGAAGGGTTGCTCTGCCTCCAGGGCTTGCGGCATCAATTCCAAGCCGATCACAGCCAACACGATGCCTGCGGCTGTATGCAAGGCCAGGCTCAGAGTTTTCTCCGACACTTTAAATACTTCTGCCAGCACGCCTCCGAAAAAGTTCCCGAGAGCAGGCATGGCCGCGTATAGTAGCACCTGTAGGTAATCATTCATGGCGACTTAGCAAAGGATTTAGCCTCTATACTGGATTTGTACTTTACAGGTTCACATTACAACTGGGGCCGCGTTCCTTCCAGGCACAGGAGGAAACACATGCTGCCTAAGATCCTGTGCATGCTCAAGAGTGCATCGCCCTGTTATCCACGGCCAAACTGGCTTCTTTCACAGACTCATAAAAAGTAGGGTGCGCGTGAGAGAGCCTGGCGATGTCCTCTGCCGCCGCCCTGAAGGCCATGGCTGTCACGGCCTCCCCAATGATGTCCCCTACGCGAGGACCTATCATATGAACCCCCAGCACTTCATCCGTATCCTTGTCAGCAATCACTTTTATAAGACCCTCCAGGTCGTTGTTCATACGTGCCCTGGCGTTGGCGCGGAAGGGGAAGGAACCTGACTTATACGCCCTACCTGCTGCCTTAAGTTCCTCTTCGGTGTAGCCCACACTGGCTACCTCCGGCCAGGTGTAGACCACGTTTGGGATAAGCAGCGGATTAAGCTGTGGCTTCTGCCCTGCCAACAGCTCCGCTACAAAGACTCCCTCCTCTGAAGCCTTATGGGCCAGCATAGGGCCTGGTATCACATCTCCGATAGCATATACTCCCTTTGCGGTTGTCTCCAGGTTCCCGTCCACTACAATCCTTTCTTTGTTATCTAACGCTACCCCGGCTGCTTCCAGATTCAAGCCGCTGGTGTAGGGTTTTCTACCTACGGCCACCAGGCAAATGTCCCCCTCCAGTTCTAACTGGCCTCCTGTAGCGTTCTCTGCCTGCACCAACACCCTGTCCGCGTCTGCCAGTACCGACCTGACCTTGTGCTGCAGGTGGAACTTAATGCCCGTCTTGGACAGCGCGCGCTGCAGCTCCTTTCCCATAGTCCGGTCCATGCTCGGGATGACGGCATCAGCAAATTCCACAACATCTACCTTTGACCCTAACCTTGCATAAACAGAACCGAGCTCTGCTCCGATGACGCCTGCCCCTATAATAATTAGGGACTTGGGTATCTCCTTTAATGAAAGGGCCTCGGTGGAGGTAATCACCCGCTTCTTGTCTAGTTGGATGAATGGCAGGGAAGAAGGCTTTGATCCGGTGGCAATGATTACTTTCGCCGTGTCCACCTCCACAGGTGCACCTTCCCCCTTTACCTGCAACCTGCTGGGGTTTATGAAGCTGGCGACCCCCTGAATAACGTCCACCTTGTTCTTTTTCATCAGGTAGGCCACTCCATCTACTGTCTTCTGCACAACGTCGGCCTTATGGGCAACCATCTCCCCAAAGTCCACCCGGAGGTTATCCAGCCCAATGCCGTGCATCCCAAACTTGTGCTTTGCATCATAGAAACGCTCCGAGCTATCCAGAAGCGCTTTGGAGGGTATACAGCCAACGTTAAGGCAGGTTCCGCCAAGCGCGCTGTATTTCTCTATAAGGGCAGTCTTCATTCCTAGCTGGGCACAGCGGATAGCGGCCACATACCCCCCGGGGCCTGACCCGATCACAGTTACATCATATTTCATAATTTATCGCTTTGTTGTTTCTGTCCTTTTGCTCTTTTCCCTCCAGAGTAGGCCATTCTCTATGTCAGGCCCTGGTTTAACTAAACCCATTCCGCCATGGTGCGCAAAGTGTGCCACATTGTCGCCTCCCACACTGAGCACTTATTTATTATTACTAAGGACATCATACCCTCCGTTGACATAAATAGTTTGGCACGGCCCGAACTGCCTTGTAATAACTGCCAACACCCTAGCTATCACTCAAGATAGTTTCATAGAAATAATCTACTTCGGTCCAATAGAGATACCTTCATCGAAGAACAGTTTAAATTTTAGTCAAACTTCATCCGTTGGATTCTTACGACATTTTGGATAGGCAGAAAGGCAATGCTCCATCGGCAAACACCGTTACTAACTCAATAGCTATGCCTTCGAATCCTACAACCAGTACCATTGCTCTTCCCGCCAACCCTTATTCGCCAACCTACTCCTGTGTTAAAAACATGAAAGGCGCACATATACGCTAGAAAATACTACACTGCCTTTCAGGAAACTGTAAAATGGAACAAACAGATTAGTTCTACTTGTTCTGTTATTAAAGAACCATATGCAAAGAAAATATTTCATCCGATCCGTAAGTTTTATTTTAGCTGCCTTTGTTGTTTACTTTAGCATGAGCTTTATCCTCAAAGGCAGTGAGCCGACCTCAGTTAAGGCAGCAACAATAGAGCCAGTTAAGGCAGCAACAATAGAGCCAGTTAAAGTGAGCAAGATAGCAGGGTACGTACCTGCTAATACTTACAAAGCAGATGCCTTCCCTTTACAGACTTTTGAGCGATATGTAGAGAGCAGTTACCAAGCAGCTGGTTTAGCACAATCGGGGCTTTCGCTCGAAACATTTCGGGAAGCGGTAACGGGTTACCACAATATGATGTCTGCTGGCTTGCTATCTAAAGAAAAACCTTTGGTTACAGTTATCGATTTCAATCAGTCCAGCAAAAAGCGTCGCCTCTGGGTCATTGACATGGAAGCACGCGAGGTGTTGTACAATACCTGGGTGGCCCACGGCCAAGGCAGCGGTGGCGAATTCGCCACTACTTTCTCGAACACACCCGGTTCCTACCAGAGCAGCCTCGGCTTTTATCTTACCCGAGGCACTTATGAAGGGAAGAATGGTAATTCTTTGAAATTAGAGGGGCTTGACACGGGGTTCAACACCAACGCCCTGCAAAGATACATTGTCGTGCATGGGGCGGCTTATGCAAACGCAGATGGGATCAAGGTCAACGGACGCCTTGGGCGTAGCCAGGGCTGCCCTGCTCTGCCTTTGGATCTTGCTCAACCCATCATCAAGACTATAAAAAATAAAACACTGCTTTACATTGACGGCCCCTCTAAAACCTATTCTTCTTCCTATTTAGATATAGAGCAGGCAGCCCTTTGCCTCAGCATGGACAAAAAAGGCGAAGATCATCTTCAGGCATAACATAGGGCACAGAGGTATAAGTTATAGGCTAAAGTAGTAGACATTGATCAGCCTTAATGTACTGCCACCCATTGGTTTACTTAGGCTACTTCTGGCAGGAAAGTTGCACTAATTAGTGTATGGAACGGATAAAGCTAAAAGCGACGTTAGTACGACTTTAACTTCCTTCTTCTTTGTAAGGTGGAACGTTTGAGTCGGATAACATATTTACCCTAAAAAACTTAAAACAAAACCCAGTAGACTGTTAGCAAGCTTCAAATCCAGGAACTTCTTTCGACTCGAAGCATGGTTTTATTATTTGCCGCATTTTAATTACCAAAAAGTATGAAAAGAATATCAAACTTGATTTTTACTTTAGTTGTAGTGTTACTTTCAGCAATATCTGTACACGCGAAAGGAAATCACGGGCACCAGCCAGCCATTGAAAATTTGGAAGATAAATATAAGGAGATCGGGGCTACGGCTACCTATGTTGTCGCAAATGGCGTGCCGGTAGCTCAGGAGTTGCGTTTCTTGGAGGAAGAGGAAGTGGAGCTGCCTGCAAACAGCAGCCTTCGGCAAATAGCGCTGGTTCGCCATGGAGAGCCTGACTTGCTGAAAACAGGTAAATTTTCTTATAACCAGGCCAGGCAGTTCGTTCAGGACTATGATAGCGTGGGGATAGTAGTGCCGGATACTCCCTTTTTAAAAGTTGAGAACCCGGATGACATCGCTGTCTTCGCCAGCTCTATTAATCGCGCCAAGGCAACAGCAAACTATATTTTCGGGGCAGACAGGGAAATGACTGTTTCACCCGATTTTCGGGAATTTGAAACGGCTATGGGCAAGCACAGCCCCAACATGAGCATGCCCATTAATTTTTGGACCACCACAGCCCGTATTAAATGGATGCTGGGCATAGACCGGCAAGGAGCCGAGAGCTTTGCTGATGCCCGAAAACGGGCACGGAAGGCAGCACAGCAGTTGGCCAGTGCAACTGAAGAAACGTCTAAAGTGGTTCTGGTAGCACACGGTTTCCTAAACCGCTATATAAAGCAGAACCTAGAAGAGATGGGATGGCATGTCGTGCAAGACGGGGGAAGTGGTTACTTGTCCAAAATCATTTTAGCCAAGATAGAGCCGCAGGAAAGGGGGAGTGAAGGCGCTTCAATCGCAACCCGCTGAAATAACCGTTAAGCATTTTCGCAAATAGTTCGAGACAGAATAAGACTGAGGCTGGGGTACCGATTCTCTTCTCATTAATAGCGACAAGTAAAATTTCTACAACTAAGGCAAGCCTAAGTATTGTTAAACCTGTTTAAAGTTTTCGAAGACTCATTTCAGCTTTGGTGATGCCCCTGATAGCAACCTATACAGTTTGTAAATTGCCTACGTCGATTTCATCTTCATTGCGGCATTTAGGATACAGTCCCCTTATTTTTACTCTGATACATACTTTAAATAGGTTCTTCCAGTTGCAAGTTAATGCCATCACTACTACCGGTTCTGTTGGTAAATTTTCAGAGTTGATAATAAGCTGTAGTAGGTGCCAACTTTGGTGGTTCGCACGCGACCATTTGCATCAGGTTTATCTCAATCGTGTTTGCCAACGCTGTAACAGGTGTATCCGTGGGCATGTTCTCGAAAGGGTCTTGCATGAATATGGCCGTTCTTTCTATAAGCAGGAATACTCCCGCAAAGAGGGTAGTAACCACTACTTCCATCGCAATAGAATAGTCGCTAAGGCCAAGAGGCAGCAGTGTAGCAAAGATGTAGATCAGAAAATGTAGCAGCATACTATAATTCCCGGGGAAAACAGTGTTTTTGATACGCTCACATTTCCCCATGGAGTCGCATAGCCTTGCAATGGTGCTATCAATCTGAATCTGCTGAAATGGATTTAGCTGCCCATCCAGATAAAGCATTCTGACTTCCTCAGAATGCTTTGATAGTAGCGCATTTGGGATATTAGCATGATTTTCATAACCTTCAGCATACTGCTTTACCTTATCAGAGAATGGAAGCTTTCTCAGGGCTTCTCCTAAAGCATAGCACCAGGCTGCCTGTCGCTTTGCAAAGGAGTTGACCATATTATCTTGGGGAGACACAAAGGTTTGCAGCTGCCTTATGAGTGTGCGGGAATCGTTGACAATGGCTCCCCACACAGTTCTTGCCTCCCACCACCGGTCGTACGATTGATTGATCCTGAATGCCAGTAACAAGGACAAAGCCGTTCCCAGTAATGTCGGAATTGTCAACGGGAGGGATATTTCCTCCAGATATGAATGGTGATCGAGAATTCCAATTGCAACCGAGTAAGCTACGATAGCCAATAGCTCGTACTTCGTCTTACTGAGCAGCAAGCCAAGAGGTACTTTATTTGTTATTAACATTGTCTATTTTTTCTTGTACGCCAGCAGCCTGAGCGCATTAAACACCACCAGCAAAGTAGAGCCCTCATGTATTAATACTGCTACGCCGATGTTGGCGAGCCCCAATATGGTGGAAGGGATTAGTACTGCAACGATACCCAAGCTTACCCATAGGTTCTGTTTAATGATACTTTTGGACTTGCGGCTCAAGCCGATGGCAAAGGGCAGGTTCTCCAGTTTGTCCGACATCAGGGCGATATCGGCCGTTTCCAGGGCCACATCCGAGCCCGCAGCTCCCATGGCTATGCCGACGGTGCTATTGGCCATAGCCGGGGCATCATTTACCCCATCCCCTACCATGGCCACCTTACTTTCCTGTTGCCGAAGCTCCTTAATGGCCTCCACTTTCTCTTCGGGCAACAGGCTTCCCCATGCATCAGTGAGGCCGATCTGTTTGGCCACCGCATCCGCCACTTTCTGGTTGTCGCCGGTCAGCATAATCATCCGCCTGATACCAATCTTTTTCAGCTCTTCCAGGGTCGCTCTAGCCGCTGCCCGCGGCGTATCCATTAAGGAGATAATGCCGATGTAACGGTCGTTTTCACGTACTAGCATGGTGGTGTTGCCTTCTGCCTCCAGCAACTGCACTTTGCCAACCAGTTTCTGTGAGGGCTTGGTGGCATCCAACTCCTCAAAAAGCTCCAGATTACCTATATACACCTTGTTACCAGCCAGAGAGGCCTTGATGCCCTTCCCCAGTACAGCCTCTAGGTGTTCCGCATCAGGAACAGGAATATCCTTCAGCCTTTCTTTCCCGTCCCTGACGATGGCTTTGGCCAAAGGGTGGTCACTCAATGCCTCTACAGCTACGGCTTTTTTCAGCAGGCCATCTTCTGGCTCATTGTTCCAGGGAATAACATTGGTGAGTTTAGGTTTGCCTTCTGTCAATGTTCCCGTCTTGTCAAAGGCCAGGGCGGTCAGTACGCCCAAATCTTCTAGGGGCCTTCCGCCCTTGATGAGCACACCGCCACGGGCAGCCCGTGCCACTCCGCTCAGTACGGCGCTTGGCGTGGAAATGGCCAGGGCACAGGGACTGGCGGCCACCAACACGGCCATGGCCCTGTAAAAGCTGGCGCTGAATGGCTCGTCAATCACCAGGAAAGCGAAGTGCAGCAGCACAACGAGTATAAGCACGGAGGGAACGAAATACCTCTCAAATTTATCCGTAAACCGCTGGGTAGGCGATTTCTGGGTCTGCGCCTCGTTTACCAGTTTTACCAGCCGCGAAAGGGTGGAGTCTCTGGCTTCCTTGATCACTTTCACCTCCAAGGTGCTGTTCCCATTGATAGTGCCGGCGAACACGCGGTTCTCATCCTTAATCTCGCTTTCCGCATTATACGTTTGCTCCGGATCACCCACCGGCTCCTTATCCACCGGCACACTCTCTCCGGTAATAGGTGCTTGGTTTACGCTGCTCTGCCCTTTAACGACCACACCGTCAGCCGAGATTTTGCTGTTAGGCCTTACCATGATCACGTCGCCGAGGCGCAGTGTTTCGATGCCCACCTCCTCGGTTTTACCGTTCTTTTTGAGCAATGCTGTTTTGGGTGCCAATTCCGCCAGCGCTGCAATAGACTTGCGGGCCTTATTCATGGCATAATGCTCTAAGGCATGTCCCAGACTAAAGAGGAAAAGCAGCAACGCCCCCTCGGCCCATTCTCCCAAAATAGCGGCCCCAATAGCCGCCACCAGCATCAGGAAGTCGATCTCGAAGTTCTTTTTAAGTATCTCCTCTACCGCCTCCTTGGCCGTGAAGAACCCCCCGAAGAAGTAGGCCCCGATATAGAGCGCTAGGCTTACCCCGCCAGGCACCCCCTCTACAAAACTCAACCCGAAGCCAGTGCCCAGCAGAGCGCCGCAGGTGATAGAAAAGATGAGCTCTGTATTTTTTCCAAGGATCCCGCCGTGTCCATGTGTGTGCTCATGGCCGTGTTCATTATCTGGCTCCAGCTTTTCTTCTAATCTTTCCATCTCTTCCGCTACGGCCCCGTCCTGTCGTTCGCCAGTGCGGCTTGCATAATCTGCTGCGCTCAGGGAAGTATCCGTAATCCTTAATCCTTCTTCCCGGATGACTGAGAGTATCTTTTCTTTATTGGTTCTGGACCTGTCATACTCCAGGCGCACCATCCCCGAGGCGGCTACCGAGGCCTGCAGCACGCCATCGGCCTGCAGCAGAGTTTGCTCCAGGTGGCGGGCATGGCGGGCATGGCGTATGCCATCTATGGCGATAAGGCCATGCCCAACTTTTTCGGTAAGTGAAGCCCCCGTTTGCCTAGCCAGTGCCTCAATGCGGGCCATGGAGATCTCATCCGGATTGTAGTGAAAGCAGAGCTGCGGCACGCCGTCCTCCTGCCCGGTGGAGACATGTACGCTTTCTATGCCTTCCCGGCCCTGTAGCCGGCCCATTAGCTCACGCACACAGCGGTCTTTTTCATCCGGCACTTCAGGAAGAATGAGAGGTATTTCTATTTTAAGCTTTTCCATTGATCTTATACGTTTTATACAGCCTACGTGAATACCTTCTTGCAAATTACCTATCAGCCTGCAATGAGGCAGAATTTGGGTGGACTCAGGAGCGCCCGCTCTCTTCCAGCCAGGCTGTATGGCGCTTTACTGTTCTTAAGGCAAAGGCCAGTACAGCTGCCAAGAGGAGAATCGTGTAGCTCCCTTGGCTCAGGCCAAACCGGCCTGTAAGGAAATACTGCCGCCACATCTCCACATAAGCAAAGCCAATCACAGCGTTCAGCGCCCCCGGGTACTCCCGCCTTAAGACCGACTTGACAGAGAAGGGGATAGCGGTTGGCCGGTAAAGCCTGAGTGATGGTACAAAGGCGGGTGTCTTCTGCGCCCAGTGCAGGTAAGTCGCCCCAAACTTCCGCTCCAGGAAGCGTTCTTCTGCAAACATGATGCGCTTTTAATAAATCCAGAATAATAAGCTGGCTATCAATATAAAGCAAATGTTTCCGGCAAAAACGACTATCCCGATCCACATGAGGTAGTTGCCCAGGTAAAGCGGGTGCCGTACCATGGAATACATGCCTGCCTGGTTGAGTTCCTCTGCCACCTGCCCTTTGGTGTTTCTGCCGGAAGTGCCCCGCGGGGTCGTGCCAATCACGTAGGCCCGTATCAGAAATCCAACAAGCGAGAGCATAATCCCTCCCCAGCTTAGCAGGAGGCGGGTAGATGGGGCATAGGTAGAATAGGGAGTGAAGTACATAGCGGGCAAAACTAGCGCAAACAGCAGGACAGGTAGCCACCCTCTGCGCTTAAACAGAAAGTTACCAGTAGCTTCCAATGAAAACACAAGAGCCATATAGGAGATGTAATTGTTGCGAATTATTAAAATTGTTGTGAAATTATTTAAACTTCATCCGCTGTATCCGCACGGCATTAAGTATAGCCAGGAAGGCAACGCCCACATCGGCAAATACCGCCTCCCACATCGTGGCTAGGCCACCGGCACCGAGTATCAGCACAATCGCCTTCACGCCAAAGGCCAGCGAGATGTTCTGCCACACAATCTGCTTTGTTTTCTTCCCGATATTGATGGCCGTGGCGATTTTGGAAGGATGGTCTGTCTGGATCACGACGTCTGCTGTCTCAATAGCCGCATCTGAGCCTAAACCTCCCATGGCCATGCCTACATCGGCCAGCGTGATTACGGGCGCATCATTGATGCCGTCTCCTACGAATGCCACCGTGCGGCCTTCCGCTTTGAGCTTCTCCACCTGGCTTACCTTATCCTGCGGCAGCAGGCCGCCGTGTGCCTCGTCCAGTTTCAGCTCGCCAGCCACCTTCTGCACAATGGAGTCCTTGTCACCCGAGAGCATCACCAGTTTTTTCACGCCCAGTTCCCGCATTCGGCTCACGGCAAGCGGAGCATCTTCCTTTACCTTATCGGCAATAGTGATGTAGCCGGCGTAGGTACCACCCACAGCCACAACCACGATCGTTTCCACGATCTCCTTCAGGCTTGGGTCATAAAGAACACCAAACCTCTCCAGCAACCGGGTATTTCCAACTAGCAGCTCTTTGCCGTCCACCTTTCCTTTCAGCCCATGTCCGGATATTTCCTCCACCTGGCCAACTGTGTGCTGCCTGTACGTATCTCCGGCCTCGGCCACGATGGCCTGCGCGATCGGGTGCGTGGATTTACTCTCGAGCGCAGCAACCGCTGAGAGAAACCATCCCTTATCATCCAGAAAAGTTTCCACCTGCCGCACCTGAAACACCCCCTCCGTCAGGGTGCCGGTCTTGTCCATGACTACCGTGTCCACCTGGGTCATCAGGTCCAGGAAGTTAGAGCCCTTAAAAAGCAGGCCGTTGCGCGAGGCTGCCCCGATACCGCCAAAATAGCCGAGTGGAATGGAGATCACCAGTGCGCAGGGGCAGGAGATCACCAGGAAGATTAGCGCCCGGTACAACCACTGATTAAAGTCGTAAGCCTCCACGAAAAAGTACGGGATGAACACAAGGCCCACAGCCAGGAAGAAGACGATGGGCGTGTACACTTTGGCGAACCGGGTGATGAACTGCTGTGTTTTGGCCTTGCGGCTGCCAGCTTCCTCTACCAGCTTCAGTATTTTTGAAAGGGCGCTGTTCTCATAGGCAGAGGTTACCCGAAGCTCGATCACCCGGTCCAGGTTGATCATACCCGCCAACACTGTCTCGCCTTTCTTTTTTGTATCGGGCTTTGATTCTCCGGTAAGCGCGGCGGTATTGAAGGAGGAGCGCTCGGAGAGCAGCTCCCCGTCCAGGGCCACCCTCTCGCCAGCCTTCACCTGCACCACCTCGCCTACCTGCACTTCTTTGGCCTTCACCGTCACTATACCATTGTCCGTCACCAGCCCCACCTCATCAGGCCTGTTGTCGATCAGCGCTTTGATGGAGCGGCGGGAGCGCAGCACAGCCGCCTCCTGAAAGTGTTCCCCGATCACATAGAAAAGCATCACGGCTACACCCTCTGCATACTCCCCGATGTAGAAGGCACCCAGCGTGGCCATGCTCATCAAAAAGAACTCGTTAAAGAAGCTACTGCGAAGGCTCTTGATGGCGTGCCAAACCACACGCCAGCCCACCAGCACATAAGCAATGGCGTAGCTCAGGAACCGCACAGAGCCGGTGAACCAGGGCGTATCGAGGTAATCCAGGAGGATACCCCCCAGCAGTAAAACAAGGCTAATAGCCGTAGGAACATACGAGGACTTTGCCTCTTCTTCGGCATGATCATGCTCATCGGCTCCTGCAAACTTTGCTTTACCGTCTGCTGAGCAACACTCTGTGCCTACATTGGGTCCAGAAGCTTCGGCTGTTCGGGGCGAGGTGATCTCCAGGGGCTTAAAGTCCTCTTCTATATTCTTGCTTTTATTCCGTTCCTTTTTCATAGTTTATTGATTAGTTATTAACACAACCTTTTATAAGTCAATTGTAAGCGGACAGTTCGTGCAGCTTATTTTATTGAGCCTGTTCACTTTTGTGGTTATGTAATATATATGTGCAGGCCCTTTCCTGCATACGCCTCTAAACTTTCATTCAACTTGAGGCTCAATAAAACACCTTTTCAATATACTCCAGCACCTCCCTGACATCCAGTTCCAGTATACGCTTCTCTGCACGTATGTAAAAATGCGCCCGCTCCCCCACATGCACGTAAACAGGCGAGGGAGAGCGTTTCACCTGAACGCGGCATATATCTTTCCCACTAATTGTGTAAAAGTTAACCTTTAATAAAAGACAACAGCTAGGGTCTAGCATATCTTGCACCGCCTTCAGGAGATACTGATTAAAATGTTTCTGATGTGGCTTTCCCAACTCCTGATAATCCTCTTCCAGTCCACTGCATGTGCCTTCTTTGTTCACACCAATAAAGAGGTACCCTCCTTGCGTGTTCATCAGTCCGGCAATAATTTTGGCTACCGCCTGTTCAGGGCTTGAATAGGAGCTTTGCTGTCTATCAGGCCCCAACAGCCGTGGCAGTAAGGCTACCATTTGGCTTTCACCTTTCGTGAGGAGGGTAGCCATCTGGTGTGTGACATAAAGCTCCTTCATTGCCTGAAGCTTTTTATTGCCGATCAGCACTCTTAATATAAAAGCTGCTATTAGCAGTCCAATTAATACCCAGATTAGATACGGCTCTGATTTCTGAAACGGGGAGCTGCCTTTAAGTGTCAAGGCAGCTTTGCCCAGCCAGGATACTTCCTGATGTTGCGCCTCAACACCACCTATGGAAAGTATTAGGGGAAATAAGGACAACGCAGCTACAGCTATCCACGCCCCTATCCACACAATAGTCAGTTTTCTGCTCATTTTACCCTAATATCTATTTTGATAGACAACACCCTTGGAAATAACTCTTCCTGGTATATATTTCTGCCTATACATGCCTGGTAAAGCCCACATCTGTTAAACTGGGGAGAAGACTGCTACACCCTTAAGTGACACATTGGTCACAAATGCCTTTCACCACCATGTTTATCTCCTCTAACCGAAATCTGTGCGGGAGCTGTATACCAGGCACTTTAACCTTTGGAAGGCAGTAAGTTTCTTTGCAGGAGTTGCAGTAAAAATGCACATGCAGGTCCTCCATCGCACAAGTGCAGTCTTCCTGGCACAAGGCATACTTGGTTAGTCCCGCTCCGTCAATAATCTGATGTACCAGCCCTTTCTCCTCAAAGGTCTTGAGCGTGCGGTATAGCGTGACACGGTCCACTTGCTCAAAACCCGCTTCCATTTCACTCAGACTAACGGCTGTTTGCTGCTCAGTGAGTTTTTCCAGCACCAGCAGGCGCATGGCCGTAGGCCGGATGCCCCTGCTTTTCAGCCTAATTTCAAGATCTTCCGGCATTGCTTTTATCTGTTTACAACCAACCGAACCATATGTTTTTCAATCAAAGCGCTTTATCGATTCTCCCGTCTTGATGCGGTAAGCGCTTTCAATTTCAGTCGTGTAGATGATGCCATCGCCTGGTTCCGGCGACCGGCCGTTGTCGCTAATTAACTGCACAGCCCTGGCCGCTTCCTCATTCTGGCAGACAAGCTCCAGTTTCACGATTTTGCTGTCCGTGAAGCGAAAGTCGAGTGAAGGAAAGGCATCCTGGCGGCTGTAGGCCCCGGTGCCTTCTCCCTGAGAGAGGGTAACGCTCTCAAACCCGTTTTCCCGCAGCGCCTCCACTACCTTCTGTACCCTGGATGGTTTTATAAATGCTTTTATTTCTTTCATTATGTTGAATCTTATCTATGCTATAATTTAATTTCTGTCTCCTAGCGTATCATTTCTATTCTCCGAACCTTTTCCAGGCAATCGCCTGCCAAAGACATGGCCGCACACATGTGCGCGGCCATGCTCATCACTTAATCTTTAATGGCCGTGTTCCGTGGCCCCTTTATTCATTTCAGAAATAAGGTTGTAAGCACCGGTGTAGGCTATCTGTGCATTATCAGGAAGGGGCTGCAGCAGCTTTACCTCTATCCATCCGTTACTACTGGCTCCTGTTACAACAGGAACCTGCTTAAACACCCAAACCTTTCCAGCTGTTTGTTCTCCTGTAGCTGGTGCTTCTTCCTCTGCATGATTTTCTTCATCAGCATGGGCCTCGGCATCTGCTTCTCCTGTCTTCACAAAGATGAAGGACTGCTCTCCCTCCTGCACAACGGCTGTCTCTGGAAGGGCTAGCGCTGTTGTGGTATCCGTTGCTATACGGCCCTCAATGTACATACCAGGTATGAGGTTTTCCGTACTACCTTCTATGTCAGCATGCAAATGCACGGCTCTGACATCTTTCTCAAAGGCGGGGCTCATATTATATATGGTAGCCGTATACTCCCTACCTGCCGCGTTGGCAACACTAAATATTACTTTTTGTCCTACCTTAACCTTTGAAACGTCTTTCTCAAACACCATAAAGTCTGCATGAAGCTGTGACCGATCCACCACGGAAAACATCTGCTCCTGGGGCGATACATACTGCCCGTTGGTAATATTTACCTTCTGCACATAACCACTGATGGGTGAAACGACTGGAACTGACTGGAATATCTTGCCTGAGAGGATGCTGCCTGTGTTGAGCCCCAGGATGCGAAGCCTGGACTTGAGGCCTTCCACCTGGGCCTTACTGGTGCTATAATTCGACGTGGCCTCCTGCAGGTCCCGCCCAGAGCCCACCTTCTGCTCATACAGCCGCTGCTGACGCTGATACTCCTGCTCCAGGTACTGTAGCCTGCTGGCTGCCTCCTGCAGGTCTACCTGCATCTGCACCAACTCGGGGTGTGCCAGCAAAGCAAGCGTCTGCCCTTTCCGCACCTTGTCACCTTCAATAACTTTAATTTCCTGCACGTTCCCCCCAACCGTCGCACTTACGTTAGCCTCACTCTGAGGCGGTACCTCCAGCTCTCCTGTTACTTTTATGTTACCGGACAAATTTCTGCTCTGAAGCGTCCCCAGCTGAAGGCCAATAGACTCCATTTGCTGAGGAGACATGCGCACAGTACCTTCCTCCTCTGCATGTCCTTCAGCTTCCTCGCCTTGGGTTTCCTGCTCCGCCACCGGCTCTTCCGGAGAGCCACAGGCACCGAAAATTGATAGCAGCACGAATAGCAGCACGTTTATTTTAGATTTGATATGCATCGTCTTTAGTTATTTTATTGATTGGAAGATTGAAGAAAATAAATCAGGCGCGCCTTCGTATCCAGGTAGTTCCCAAGCGCCTCCTGGGCATTGAACTCCACCTGTATGGCATCCCGAATGATTTGCAGAAAACCAATGTAGTCGATGGCTCCTTCGCGGTAAGCAATGATGGCCCCGTTGCGCTGCTCTACGGCCAAAGGCAAGGCCTCCTGCTGGTAGTATTGCCAGGAGTTAAGCCATTTGCGGTGCTCCTCCAGCAGACTGCCGTAGCCAGCCTGCAGCTCCAGCTGCGTACGGCGCAGGTTCTGCTCTGCGATTTCACGCTCTATCTTGGCTGACTGGGCCCGGCCACGCTCCGCAAAAGGGAGTAGCGGGAAGTTTATCCCTATTTGGTAACTGTAGAACCCTGACTGGCCCGCTATCTTCTGGTCAGCGTACTGCCCGCTCAGGCTCGGCAAGTAAGCCGCTTTGGCCACTCGCAGGCGGGCCTGGGCCACCTCCACCTGCTGGCGGGAATAGTCCAGCAATGGGTGCTGGCTCAGGGTGTCTGCTATACCTGGTAGAGGGGCTGTCAACTGCTCAGGCTCTGTCAGTGCCGCAGTTAAGGGCGTGTCGTTTACCAGCCACTGATTCAGTTGGCGCAGGGCCGCCTGATAGTTACGGAAGGCCTGCTCCTGCTGTACCGTTATCTGCCGGGCCTGGTTTGTCGCTGCCAGATACTCCAAGTGGGAAATGGCCTCTGTTTCGTAACGTACCTTTGCAGCTCTGGTGAACTCTGAAAAAATAGAGTCCAGTCGCTGGTAAAGCAGGTACTGGCTTCTGGCCGCGTAGGTGTTGCTCCAGGCTATACGCACCTCACGCGCTACCTCCAGCGAGGTCAGATTCAGCGCCGACTGGGCCAGGTTAACCTGCTTTTGCTGCAGATTGAGCCTAGGCGCGATACTGAATACCTCTATATTCTGCTGCTGAATACCGATACGGTTCTGAACACCCTGGCTCTCATTTCCTACCTCTTCTTTTCCTGTGAAGACCTGGGTACTCCCCAAGTTCCAGGCCGTGCTTTTCAGCGCCTGCTGGTTTTCTATGCCAAGTCTGGCCGCTGTAACGGAGGGGTAATTGGCCACCGCCCGCTGCACGGCCTCCTCCATGGAGATAGCCGGCATGTTGTCCGGAAGCGCTTTTTTATCCTGTGCCGTGGCTGCGGCCGGAGAAAAGAACAACCCGGCACCGATTACCAAAGGTATAACGAGTGAGGGGGCCATGGCCATATTCCCTTTGCCTCCGCTTTTTCCAACCTTAGACTCAACAAAGAAGTACAGAATAGGCACCACCACGAGCGTGAGGAACGTCGCGGTAATCAAACCGCCGATCACGACTGTTGCCAACGGCCGCTGCACTTCAGCCCCAGCGGAGGCAGAAAAGGCCATCGGGATAAAGCCCATGATGGCGGCCGTGGCCGTCAGCAGGATAGGTCGCAGCCGTTCTTCTGTACCGATAAAGATACGTTGCTTCAGGTCCGTAATACCTTCTTCTTTTAAGCTGTTGAACCGGCTGACCAGGACCAACCCATTCAGTACAGCTACCCCGAAGAGCACGATAAACCCTACCCCAGCAGAGATACTGAAAGGCATCCCTCTAAGGGCCAAGGCAAATATCCCGCCGATGGCTGCCAGCGGCACCGCCATGTAGATCATGATGGACTGGGAAAGCGACTTTAAGGCAAAATACAGCAAGATAAATATTAAGGCCAGTGCGATAGGCACCACCACCTGCAGGCGCGCTTTGGCCCGCTGCAGGTTTTCAAAAGACCCGCCGTAGGTTACATAGTAGCCGGGCGGCAGGTTCAGCTGCGCATCCAGCTTTTGTTGTATTTCATTCACCATGCTCTCCACGTCACGGCCACGCACATTTACCCCCACGTTTATTCTTCGGGAAGTATTGTCGCGGGATATCTGCATGGGGCCCGGCTGATAACTGATGTCAGCCACCTGCTGCAGGGGCACCTGCTCCCCGTTAGGTAAGTCGATGTATAGGTTTCTGAGGTCCTCGATGCTGCGCCTGTTCACCTCCGAGAGGCGAACGGCAATATCAAAGCGTCTCTCCCCTTCAAAGACCACCCCGGCTACCCCACCTGCAAAGGCGGCGCTGATATAGTTGTTGAGCTTTTCGATGTCCAGCCCATACTGGGCTATTTTCCCCCGGTCAAAACGAACCGTCATCTGCGGCAGCCCGGATATAGCCTCCAGGTTCACATCACCCACGCCCGGCACGGTCTGGATAATTTGCGCCATCTGCTGACCTTTAGAAGCCAGTACGTTCAGGTCCTCCCCGTAAAGTTTCACGGCCACATCCTCCCGCACGCCGCTGATCAATTCATTAAAGCGCAGCTCCACCGGCTGGCTGAACACAAAGTTGATGCCCGGCAGCACCGACAGCTTTTCTTTGATCTTCCCGATCAGTTCTTCTTTTGAATCCGCGCTTTCCCACTTGTCCATGTCCTTTTCCAGGATAATGAAGGAGTCCAGGATATCCATCGGCATCGGGTCAGTAGGAATGGCCGACACCCCGATGCGGGCCACCATCGTCTTCACCTCCGGGAAGTTCTCCAAAACGATCTTTTCTATCTTCTTGGACTGCTCAATGCTCTCAGAAAGAGAGGATCCCGGGCGCAGCAGCGCCTGCATGGCAATGTCGCCCTCATCCAGACTTGGGATAAACTCACCGCCCATACGGGAGAAGGTAAGGACTGCACCTACCAATAAAACCACTGCAGACATCAGCACCACAACTTTGTGGTTAAGGGACTTGCGCAGCAAAGGCAGATAGCCTTTGTTTACCCCACCCATTAGCCTATTGCTAACATGTTCCACTTTGTTTTCAAATTTGCTGAGCAAGTTCTTCTTGCCGTGAGATGGCTTGAGAAATAAAGCCGACACCACAGGTACATACGTTAGACACAGAATAATGGCCCCCAGCACGGCAAAGCCGAAGGTATAGGCCATCGGCTGGAACATCTTGCCCTCCACCCCAGTCAGGAAAAGGATAGGGGCGAACACGATCAGGATAATGATCTGCCCGAAAAATGCGGAGTTCATCATCGTGCTACTCGACTCGTAGGCAATCTCATCCATCTGCTGCCCAAAGTTCCCCTTCCCTTCCTTCATTCTCTTTTCTATCATGTGCACAGTGCCTTCTACAATAATCACAGCCCCGTCCACAATTATCCCGAAGTCGATGGCGCCTAGGCTCATCAGGTTGGCCGATACATTGAAGATGCGCATCAGGATGAAGGCAAACAGCAAAGCCAGCGGAATCACCGAAGCGGTAATAAGGCCGCCCCGTAGGCTACCCAGCAACAGCACGAGCACGAACACGACAATCAGCGCCCCCTCGGTAAGATTTTTGGAAACGGTGCTGGTGGTACGCGCTATCAGATTGCTTTGGTCAATAAAAGGCTTAATCACCAGCCCCTCCGGCAGCGACTTTTGTACTTCTGCCATACGCTCCTTCACTGCATTGATGACTTTGTCCGGGCTCTCGCCGCGGAGCATGAGCACCATACCGCCCACAGCCTCCCTTCCGTCCTGAGTAAAGGCCCCGTAGCGTACCTGGCTGCCGAACTGCACGGCATCCGCCACGTCTCTGATCAAAATTGGTGTGCCATTCTCGTTCCGGACAACGATGTTGCGGATGTCATCCAGCGAGCGAACCAGGCCTTCTCCCCGGATGAAGTTGGCCATGCTGTTCCGCTCGATATAGGCGCCCCCGGTGTTGACGTTATTTTTCTCCAGCGCCTCGAATACCTCAGAAATCGACACGTTCATGGAGTTAAGCTTGCCGGGGTCCAGCGCGACTTCGTACTGCTTGATGTTTCCGCCAAAGGCATTTACCTCCACCACACCTGGCACTAGCGCCATCTGCCGTGCCACGATCCAGTCTTGTATGGTACGTAGTTCTGTGGGCGTGTACACGCTGTCATACCCCGGCTGTGGCTCCAAAACATACTGGTATATCTCCCCTAGTCCAGTACTGATGGGACCCATGGAGGGCTCCCCGAACTGCTCAGGGATCTCTACTTCGCTGAGCTTTTCCTGCACCAACTGCCGGGGCAGGTATGTGCCCATGCCCTCATCGAACACAACGGTCACTACGGAAAGGCCAAAGCGGGAAATGGAGCGAATCTCCTCCACCCCCGGAAGGTTCGCCATGGTCAGCTCGACTGGATAGGTCACAAACTGTTCGATGTCCTCTGTGGAAAGGTTCTCCGATGTTGTGATGACTTGTACCTGATTGTTGGTGATATCTGGAACGGAACCCAGATTAACGGTGGACATGGCCCAGACGCCCGCACCGATCCAGGCGACGATCATGAGGCCAATAATGAGCTTGTTCCGAATGGAAAAAGCGATGATACTGTTTATCATGTTGGGTTATTTTGTGTGAATAGCGAAGAAATGGTACGCCTTGGCTAGGACGGCTAAAATGCCCAGAAGGGTGACAAGTATCAGCACGGCTATTTTTAACCGCTTCTGCCACTTGGACTGCCGTCCCCGCCAATGGTACTGCCGTTTTCTCCTTTTGGATTTCTTTTTACTACTGGTTTTTCTTCTGTTGTTTTTCTTCAATTCCCGATAGACAAAAAGTTTTTTAAAACTGCTCTCGTCTGGTTCTTGTTTTGAATGGAGTAGGTAGGAACAGAAAGGCACATACACGCCGAGGCCGGCTATGTACGGGTCTGTCCACAAAAAAGGAAGGGGAAAGGGGTTAGGCTACCTTCGGCGGTTGCCAGATGGAATAGGAAAGGGAGGAGACAAAACTACTCTTGTACAGATCAACCTCTTGAGGCACCTCCTGCAAATCAGCGTATTCGGATACATCCGTACTTTGTGGCTGAAAATGAGAATGGCAGCAGTGACAGGCGCAGAATGGGGAACACCCGTCTGCAAAGTCATCCTGATGGTCCTGGTGTCTATCAGCTGTAGCCACTGCTTGTGCTTCACCTGGAGCCGCATTTGCCCTGTCCAGGCACGGTTTCAGGGAAAGTGTCAGCAAAAGCAGGATCAGTATGTAGAGTAGAGACCTCATGTGAGACAAAGATAATCAATAATTACGTGCAATGCTATTGCATATCCAAGACGTGTTAAGAAGATAATTTTCAATTCAGCAATCACAACGACGTTTACGACTACTTTGTTACTGATTATGCTCCTGCAAATATTAAGATTACCAACGTACCTCCTACATAATCACCACCTACCTTGCCTCAACTGACCTATGACTGAAATTATCAATATTTTAAAGATTACATACTAGCTAAGAGAAAGAGCTGAAGGTATGGGAAGTGTCTAAACCAGACCTATATCTATATGGCTACTACTTTTTGGAAACTTTAAACTTCAATAGCAGACCTTCTATTTTGAACAGATGTGTAAGGAGCTGTGACATAGGAGCAGTGCCACAAATCTTACAGCCAACAGGAATTTGTTTTATTTCACAAACTCAGCTTCTTCATCGATGTTGAAATGTAGAAATGGCAGCCGTGCTATATTCGTTTAATTCTCTTACTCTCTTGCATAGCTGGCTCTAGAGCTCTCCTAGGCTTAGAGGCCTCATTTTCCCACTCGGCGCTGCTTTCGCTTCCTGCCCTCGTGCCTCGCAATCACTCGTCACCGGAGCCTCTCGAGGCGCCTCCCGGTAAAACTGGAAGAGCTTTTACTTCGATTTGGTAGGCAAACCTATGTGCAGCTATCGTTCAAATGTTGATTGATTTCAGAATTCACATTATTAAAGCACTTTAATTCTTGGCAATCCTTTAAACACGTATTGACATGACAGTCAAGCTATTATGATGTTCGATCCTTTTTTATTAACCTTTCAGGTATACTAAATGGTATTACAAAGTTGGCTTCGGAAAGAAAATGCAGAATTATGGAACATCCAACAACCGTATCACCTCCTCAATTTGCGTGGAAAATTCACTTTGGACGAGCTTCAGCTTTTCAACGGCAATGCTGTTGAGGCTGTGGCTGTTGGATAGCTTTTCGTGCTTCTCCAGGATGTCGAAGTTGTCGGAAAAAAGAAGGTCAACGTGAAAGTGATTGCTGAAGAAGCTGAACAGAAGCAGAAGCAGTTCGATCGTCCCTCCTACCCCGTTCTCCAGCCGGGATATCTGGTTCTGGTTCACCCCCATAGACTCTGCCAGGCTCTCCTGCGATAAATCAAGCCGCTTTCGCAGCAGCTTTAGCCTTTGGCCTAACTCCTGTATGCTTACGCTCATACCTGTAACGCTGTGATTAGTGTCTTAACCTCATTTCTAATTTTATTGTAGTTTGCTCTCAGGATTTGGTCTTTTTGGTCGGGGGTACCAAAGTTATAAAATTTTGGCAGGTCAAGATACTGCTTTTCTTCCTGTTGTATGTTATCAAGGTCAAGATTAATTTTACAGTGATAGGTACTGGCAACATACTTCCCGCTATACTTTTCACTGTCGGAAGCCACCTGTCCTACCAGTTCACCAGCCTGCAAATTGGCTATTTTGGATGCCGGAATAAGCGGTCCCATCTCCTCATTCATGTTCACCGAGGTACGGTTCCGGTCCACACTGAGCCCCTCCTTTAGCTGCCTCACCCTGCCAAACAGTTTTTCCAGCCAGTCAAGGGTTTCTTTATGACGGGCAGAGCCCGAGAGCACATTGGCCGCTACCGAGCAAATGGTGTCGGCTGTTTC
Source organism: Pontibacter sp. H249 (assembly GCF_037892465.1). NCBI lineage: Bacteria > Pseudomonadati > Bacteroidota > Cytophagia > Cytophagales > Hymenobacteraceae > Pontibacter > Pontibacter sp. H249. The sequence goes on from NZ_JBBKTR010000019.1 coordinate 87,622, forward strand.
CCTGCCATACTGCTGCCGCAGCTGCGGTAGTTCCTGCAGGCCCAGCAGCACAGCTATCTTATTACTCCTGGCGGTGGCGATCAGGTTCTCCACCCGGTGTATGTAAAGCGTAGGAGACTCATCCACGATCAGCCCACATGGCAAGTTCCCCTTTGTATTGATCAGGCGTGTCATGCGATTGAGGATAAGCGCATTGCAGGCGCTGTTAATACTCTGGGTGGCCGGGTCATTTGCAATCACCAAAACAGAAGGGTTTTCCGGGTCCGTTATCTTTAAATTAAAGTCGTCTCCTGATAGTACCCAGAATGTTTCTTTTGTGGCCAGCCGGCCAATATTAATCTTTAAGGTGCCAATCTGCCCTTCCAGCTGCTCAAAGGCTCTGTTCTTATAGGCTGTGGCAAAAGGCGAAAGCAGACTCTCCAGCTCAGGTTCGGAAAAGAGCACCTCGAAAATCTGATCATAACTTAGGTTAATGAAGGAAAGTACATGCGGAAACGAAGAATACCGCCCCCCTTTGTGGCGGCTCAGAAAGTAGATGCAGCTAGCCAGGAAATTAACGGCTGACTGGTTGAAGAATTGCGCAGTCCCTGAGTCCCTGTCTCCTTTCCGCAGCGCCTCCAGCAGCGCCTCAGCCGTTTCGGTGGCATCAGCCAGGGTAGGCAAGTATTCCGGCTTTAAAGGATTAAACCTCCTGCTGTGCTCTACGCTGCTAAAATTGATGACATGGAACCTTTGGTTTTTCAATACCCCTCTCTTTCTATTGACCAGATAATGGTAATAAGTCGTTCTGGCCAGGTCTGGAAACTTGAAGTCGTAGACCATCATAGAGAAGCCTTTCCCCAGAAGCTGCTTGATAAAAGGCAACACCACCGAGAAAGACTTTCCAGAGCCAGGTGTACCGATCAGCAGTGTTGCCCGAAAGGGGTTCACCACATTAAGCCACCCGCGGTGTATCCGCTTTTGGTAATAGTAAAGCATCGGGATATTCACCGAGAAAGGCGTATGCACCAATTTCCTGGACTGCTCAAAGGACTCATTCTCCACGTTAAATTTGTCCTTCATCAATCGGTGCTGTATATGCTTGGAGATATTATCCAAGGCTATATGAATCATCATCGCACCTAAGAAGGAGAGCAGGATGTAAGCCGCATCAGACAGGGACACATCCCAGAAAAGAATACGGCTGCTTTCAAAGAAATAAAAGAAACCCGAGCCAAAGAAAAAGGTACAGCCGATGAGCAAGGGAAGGAAGATATGCCGGAGCGGGTCGAGGTTCAGGTTCTTCCTAGCCTTTGTGCCAATGCTCACGATCAGAATCAACCCGAAGGTAAAAGCTTTGGAGAAGTAGATGTGCTCATAAATAGCCATGCGCTTTACCTTGCGCAGTACAGGCTGCAGCTCATACATACTGCCCGAATCCATAAAGAGGAAAACAGCTATCTCTACCACAATAGTGAAATAGATAAGCCCCTGCAGGAAGGAGTAAAGTTTTTTGATTTCGCTGGATTCTTCCATATCGTTACTGACAAAGGTTATCCAATATTATCAGGTAGATGTGAGGGAAAGTCTTAGCAGAATTTCTTTCCTGTGGAAATTTCTGTCGACTAGCCAAATCCTGCTCACAATGGAATTTTGATGCCCGCCAGCAAACCAGCTCTGAAGTTGTGGTTTACCCGGAGTACACCCTCGTTTTTCTGTTGGAGCATCAGCACCAAATTTCCCGGCAGCACATAGCCCAGCTCCAGGCCTGCCTGTAGGGCTCCTATGAAGTGCTCGGTGTTAGAGCCAATGCCTGCTCCCAGGCGCAGCTTGAGAAACGTGTTTCTGGAACGGGTAAGCATGGATTTGTAAGCAACCCCCACTAACCAGTTTTTGCTGTCGTCCACGTTGCTCTTATAGGCATCACCGAAGATCTCATAGGAATTATAGTGGCGTTTGCTGAACTCCAGGGCAAGGTTAGCAGTTAAGGCATCCTTGTACATCCAGCCGCCTGCCAGGTTCAGGTGGGTGTAGCCCTCTTGCGCTCGGCACGGCAGCACAACTAAGAGCAGTAAGGAAAGGAGTAACGACTTTCTCATAAGGTGTCTGCATGAAGGATATCGGAATAGTCAATTTTAAGGGAGATGGTGCGTCCAGAAATCTGCTCCTCGGCCACTTCAATATTGAACACCTTTTCCTCCGGGAAAGTAAACTTCCTGAACACAAACACGTTCCGGTACTGGCGCTTGAAGTGACCCGTGTCATAAAGCTGGAAACTGGGCTGTAGCTCCACCTGCTGAAAGTTAGTGGCCTTCACGACCCTTTTATCCTCAATCTTAAACCGTATTTGATCGACCGTATAGGGAATGTTAGTGTCATTTCTAAGGGAGAGATCAATAAAGAAATAGTCTCCGACAGTATAGATGTTGTTCAGCCTTGCCCGCATCCCCTGCCCTTTCGTAGTCACACTGTTGAACCGGGATTTTCGCTGGAGAGTCAGTAGCGCAAACCGTGCCATGTCCTCCCGGCTCATGGCCACAGCTGGGTTCAGGTAATCATCCACCTGGGTAGGGTCTATACGCACCTCCGTGTCTGCCTGATCCGCTCGGCTATAGGCTAGCTTATACTGCACAAGGAAGCGTTCCCCAACGATGGTGATAACACCCGGTTTTGCGCCACCGTGCTTGGGTTTGACCCGAAGGATGTTGGCGACAGGTATGTCCCCGGCTACATCATCTGTGGAGATATCTACATACTGTATCGGCTCAGGGCTCACAATATGCGTGGAGATGCTTTCATGCACGTGCACTACCTGAAGGGAATCCTGTGCCGAGGCTGAAAACAGCAGGACAAACAACACATATAGAAGGAATAGCTTTTTCATATTACAGGGCTTTGTTATCTATCAAATAAACAATGGTGTTGTACTTCAACTTAGCTTTGTTCTTCCGGATGGCTTTGCCTGCGGCGCGGGTGGTGGTCTGAGAAACCCTTTCCAGCATAGAATAAAGCATTTGACTGCTATTGTCAGGTGAATCCTCAAAAGTAAATGACTGACCACTGCTCACATTCCCGGCAAGCTCTTTTGTAAAGTCCCGGAACTGCGAATCCGGGACATACAGACCAGCCAAGCCGTCGTTGTCGTAGACACTCAGGTCTACCGGGATGATTTGGTTGCCGTAGAGTATAGAGCGGATGGCTATCTCAATTCGTTGGGCACTGAAACCGGAGACCGTGCCGTAGAGGTAGCTGCCTTTCTTTATTTCGTAATCCCGCACATAGATGTCATCCAGCAAGCGAATCCTGATCCTGCCGCCTTGCATCACCTTCAACCCTTCGTCCAGAATAGCTCTGATAAACTGCTCCTCACTGTCGGCTGTAATGGTATTGAAAAAGGCTTTATTCGTATTTCTGCTTTTGGTCACGGGTAACGGTGTCGGCTCTTGCTTCTCGGAAGCCGGTGTATGGGCTTTCAGCGGCTGTGGCCCCCTACGAGAAGGCACAGGTTCCTCTCCTGCCCTGCTCAGGCTGTCAATAAACATCATCTGCTCCCGGAACAGCCGCATCTCCTCTTCATATGCCGATTCAACTTTTCGCATAGGTCGGGTTGACCGTCCAGGCACAGAGGCAGTAGCCGATGCATGGCGCTCTGAGCTGAGGCGCTGCCGCTGGCTTACCCGCTCCAAAAACCCCTCCGGCTGCTGATCCGATAGGATACGGTTATTGAGACTGTCGAGCATCCGCCGCTCCTGCTCCGTGTACACGCTGCCATAGGCAATGTCCCTGGGATCTACCCTGTCCTCCCCGATTTCCTGCATGGCCGAGTAGTCGGTCCTATACTTAAACTCGTCCCGAAAAGCCGAGAACTTATCCTTCATTTCCCGCTTTCTGAGGCTAGCATCCGGAAGGGAGGTATTAAGGGCTGTTGTCTCGGTGAGTTCCACTTTCGCTTGTGCGGCGGTGGCCGCCGGTGTCATGTCCAGCCACAGGTAATTAAGCAGGACAAGGAAAGGGAGTATGATGAGCGGGATGGCATACCTGGGATGCCGAAAGTTAATTCTCTTCATGGATGATTCGGTTTAAACGCTGATCAATATCTTTGAGAAAAACACTGTCTTGGGCACGCAGGCTGTCAGGATTCAGCTGCCTGGCCGTGTTGTAGAGCTTTATCAGCTCCAGCATATCTGCGGTAGTCGACCTGCCTATAGTCATCTTGTCGCCAGAAGTATCAAGTTGCCTGTACAGCTTGCCAGCCGACACCGCATAGTTTCCCTGGTGCAGGTGCCGGTCGACTAATAGCCCCATGACAGCCACAGACAGTGAAACCAGCATGGCCAGCAACACTGCTTTAGGATTCGAGGCACAGTAGTCCCTGACACTTTCCTTGAGGTATGAAACCCTTTGCTTTATGTTACCGCTAAAAGGATTTCTTTTCGACATACTCCAAGTCCTTGTTCATGACCGTTTTCCAGTTCTTTATCAAAAGTCCATGGGGGTTGTTCTCTGTGCGCGGCACTTCCTCCAAATCCCCCTCTGTGACAAGAAGTCTTTTCATCACAGAGGTCTCCCGCTCAATGCGCTGTGTGGCGTAGTAGGTAAAGTGCCTGTTTTCGTCCACTTTAACGCTATCGGTTTTGATCGTCAAAACCGCAGAACTAGCCAGGATCTGGTTGTAATAGCCCTTCTCCTTCAGGTTGTTGTATTGTGCCAGACCGGACTCATCCACCAGGTACATAGCCTTGGAGATGTTATTCTTGATGTAGGCGTCATCTGGAGGTAGTGTGAAGAAGAGCAGGTGAAACATGTTCACGTGCGACTTGTACTCTACTGTCCGGTTTACCCCCAGCTCGGTCTGCTCCACCAAGAGCGGCACCGAGTGGTCGATCACATAGATCTTCTTCCGCTGCTCCTCGGCATAACGAAAGGCAAAGGCGCAAACCGTACCTACTATAATGATGGAGGATATAAAGCTGCCGATACTCACGGCAAATGCCAGCTTCATTTTCTTTTCGAGGTTGTGTATCATAGCAAGCGCTTTAAGGTTTATTTTAGAATTCCTCCGGCCGCCTTCGCAGCTCCCCCTGCCATTGTACCAATGGCATTACCCACACCCGTGGTGTGCACGATCCAGGTGGAAATAATAGGAATGGTCAGCATGGCCAATCCTCCCACAATCAAGGAGACGATGTAGAAACTGATGCCGCCAGAGGGGAAGGAAACGTAGGCAATGAACATCTCTTCGTTGCCCAGTACTGCCTTCAGGATATCTATTTCCTTCATCAACCCATACTTGACCAGCACAAAGGAGATGGACATAACGATATAGCCCAGTCCCGAGTACAGCCCCACGGAGACATAGCGGGCAATCCAGGTCAGGTAGGAGTCTCGAAAGCCCGGCAGCACGCTAAGGGCAAAGGAGAAGGGGCCCAGGATCACCAGAATGCCGGCAAAGATGATCTGCAGGAAATAGATAATGTAGGAGCATACCTGAAAGATGCTGATCACCATCCACTCCACCACCATCATCGCCGTAAAGTGCAGCTTGGCCATCAGCATCAGGTAATAGCCTTTCATTTTGTTAAACAGGGGTTGCAGGTCAATCCCCATCGTTTCGTACCAGCTCGCGTCACTGGCCTCACTCTCAATCCGCTCAAACTCGGCGCTGCTCTCAGAGAGCTTTCTGGCCACACTGTCCACCAGCGCGAGGCGTTCCCGGTGCAAATCCTCCACCTGGTCTACCTGTGCGCCGTACATGCCTTTTGCCTGATCATTGACTAGCTGCAGCGGCAGGTTCACCGCGTCGATAAACCCTGGCCAGAAAACAATCACCAGTGTCAGGGCGAAAGGGCGCAGCAAAGGCATGATGCGAAGCGTTTCATCCCCGGCCATCATTTTGTAAGCCTCCAGGCCGAAGTACAGCAGCATGCAGATGGCGCAAAGGGCCTGTGCATCATACAGAAAAACACTCACCAAATCCTGTATATTGAGAAAGAGCCCGTCGAACAGGTCAAATATGGCTTTATCGATCAATTCACGCATGGCATCAGTCGGTTAAGTCCTGACTCGTTTTAAAGAGAGAGATGAGCCGCCTGAAATCATTCCTCAAGGCCGTAAGCTCCCCGATGTATACCCGCAGCTGCTCCCCTTTTTTGGCATCGTCCAGGTAAGCGTCCAGGAGGATCCCGATGTCGGCGTTAATTCTGTCCCGCTCGGCATGGATGGCCAAAATATAATCTGCCTGCACCCCGGCCTGCACCGCCTCTGCATTCATCCCCAATAGGGCAGTGTTGAGTTCATCGATCTTCTTTTTATACAACAGGTGGTATCCTTTATTCAGGGACCTGTCGGCAAACTTGAACATCTCCTGCTCATATACCTGGCTTACTGCTTCCTCCTGTGCCTCTGCCTTCACCCTGTTCTGGTTCAGCAAAGCCATGGTAGGGGCAAGCTGCAGCATGTTCCGCCTGTCAGGCCCTTTCCTGTACTTGTTATGAAACAGAATAAAATACCATTTCGGGTTGAATTTTCCCCAACGGGTAACAACTTCCCGCTCCAGCTGGTACCTTGTGTTTTTACTGTTAACTGGCTGCACGCCCTGCCCCAGGGCATCTGTGAAGAGTATAGGAAGCAGGGCCAGGCATAAAGTGGGTACAAATATTGAATTCATAGCCATAGAGATAATTTACTTCTTGATTGCCTTGTACTCATCCATCAGGGAGCGGATGATCGCCTGGCTGTTGTCAGGGTAGGCAAGTCCCATCGGGTTCATGGTCTTCAAAAGCCCCGCGTACTTGGCCACACGCATCTTGCGGGTAATGGAATAGGCCAGGCCCCGCATCACCCGCAGCTCGTCCACCACGTGGCGGATAAGGGTGAGCCTGTCGGCATTGTTCATCAGGTTCACATCCGTGCCGATGACAGCGACCTGGTAGATATAGGTAAACAGATCGGATGTACGGTTGAGCAGCTCCAGCTCTGTCTTGGCAGCGATCAGGAGCAGCTCGTTATCACCGCGCGCCAGTTCCATCATTTGGTTTTGGTAGCGGCCTATGTCTGCGGCAATTTGGGAGGCGTAAATAATGTTTTTACTCTGCCCGATAATGGATTGCACGGATTTAAGGGAGTTGTACATCTTTTCCTCCAGCTCTTTGATCTGCGTCATCTTCAGGCTAATGGTAGTCTGCAGGGCCGCAATCTTTCCTTCGTTTTCCTTGATGTCGTTTAAGGCTGCCTGCTGGGCCGTGTGGTTCACAACAAGTGTGGAGACGACCGCTGGGTCAAAAACAACCTGTTGAGCTAGTACATGACCTGTTACCAGGCTCATGAAGCTAAGCGTGTAGAGGTACTTTTTCATAGCTGCGTTGCAAAATCAGTTGAACAAATTCATTTAGCTTGAGCCCCGAGGCCCTGAAGTCTGCGACAAACCTTTCCAGGGCCTCCCTGAAATCCCCATACTTGCTCAGATACACTTGCATGGCTTCTTTTTCCTGGCGCTCGGTGGTGAAGGTCAGGTACTCTTCCAGCGATACCTCCACGCCGTACACCTCACCGGTGGCCCCGCGCTTGATGTAGACTTCCTTGAAGCGGCCCCGCCCCTCTTTGTTGTCGAGGCTGTTGATGGTAAATATCTTCTTGCGCTCCACCTCATTGATAGAGAGCAGCGCGGCGATCTCATCGAAATTGTCCTTGAACTTGGTCTGGTCCAACAGGCAGATCGTGTCGGAGTTGTTGATGATAGAGTTCTTAACCACAACATTGCCGATGATATCATCCAGCTCCTGTGTCACAACCACGGCCTCCCCCCAGAATTTGCGGACCGTTTTATAGACGTAGAGGATATAGCCGGCCATCAGCGGAGAGGCAATGGCCTTCCAGGCCTCCTCAATGATGAGCGCCTTACGGTTCTTCTTGTGGCGCATCTTCTGAAGGAACACATCCATGATGATCAGGGTGGTGATCGGGAAAAGTACCTTATGCTCCTTGATGGCATCTATTTCGAAAACAATAAAGGGCTCATCAAACAGGGTGGTATCCAGCTCGTTGTTCAGGATCTGTCCATACGCCTCCCCTTTGCAGAACTTCTTGAGGATAAAGCGGTAACTGGTCAGGTCAAAGCTAATAGACTCTTTTTGCGTGATCTCGTCGATCTTTCTGATGGAGAAGTCATAGAAGGACTGGAAGGAAAGGTAGCTGCTCTCCAAGCCGTTTTCAAAGTAGTGCTGGTAATAGGAAGTGATAACGGAGGAGAGGACGCTGTCCTCGATTTGGCTGACAGTGCCCTCGGCACCTTTCCAGAGCAGGCCCACCAATGACTTGAGAAACTCCCGCTTCTCCTCGTTGAATTCGGCAGCAGAGATCCGGAAGGGGTTCATGGTGATCGGCTGCTCTTCGGAGTAGGTAATGTAGCGGCCCTTGTAGTAGGCACACAGGCCGGAGTAACTGTGTCCGGTATCCACCAGAATAACATCTGTGTGCTGCAGGGCATACTGCCGGATCAGGTGGTTCATGAAAAATGACTTCCCCGCTCCCGAAGGTCCCAACACGAACTTGTTACGGTTATTCATCCGGCCTGAGAAGATAGGCGCATCACTTGTGTCAATCGTGATAGGTATCCCCTGCCGGTCCGTGAAGTATACCTGAAAGCTGGATGACTCACTTTGCAGCAACCGTTCTTTAAAAAGCAGACATAAGGCCGCGTCTGAAGTAGTCAAAAACTTATCATATACTTTAAGCTCCGAACAATTGCCGGGCAAGGCACACCGGAATAGCTCAAGTTGGTTATATGCGTTTCGGGAGGGAATAATGCCAATGGAAAACAAAGCGCTTTCCAGATAGTTAGCGGCACGGTCTATCTCCTTTTCTCTGGCTGAAAGCAGCACGCTGTAGTGTCCGTACACGAGCAGCTGGTTATCCTTGGCGATATCGGCCATCACCTGGTCAATATCCTGCACACTCAGATCATTGGCCGGGTCAGGCATGGAGAGGTGTTTTTTTCTTTTGGCCTGCAGCCTGACCAATTCATGGCGCTGATCAGGGATTTGGATCACCTGGTTGTACACCAGGCAGTCACAACCTGGCACCTGGTGCAGAAAATGCATCAGGTCTACCGGGAGGCTGTACCCTATGTGAAGCGCTGTGTTTGGCTTAAGGTTGGACGGAAAGTTGATCTCATCTATGTCCACAAGCGAGATACATCGGATAACGCTGTCACCGACTTGCAGGCCTTCATCTGAGGCAAGAAGGTTATTGAGCGCATAAACCTCATCGGAAAAGTTGAAGGCAAGCATGCGTGAAATAAACTTCTTCACCTCTATCTCTTTCAGAGCATAGGGCTTGAAAGACCTGCTCTCCAGTATGTCCAGCACTTTGGCAACGTTCCGCTGGAATGCTTTGAAGTCTTTCTCGTCATAGGTAAAGAAGCTGGAGCGCCGCACATCCCTTGTTATAGTCAGATATGTAGAGACGTCCAGATACTCTCTTCCTGCAAATGTCTCCTGAAATTTCTGACTCAGGAGGTCATCCGTTTGCTTCGGCACATAGCACTTCCTGGCTAGTATGTCCGTTTTCTGAAGGGTGTAGCCTGCGCCTAGAATCTTGACGATGTTGGCAAAGGTCTGGTGGAAGAGATGGTAAGCCTCCACGTCTGCGCAGTACTGCAGGGCAGGATTTTGTACTTTGATGATAACCGAATAATCTCCGCGCTCATGATATAGAATATCATGGGCATGACGGTCTATGCCAATGTATGGCAGACCAAACCGCTGCTTTTTCATGGCTGAGAAAAGTGATGACGTTAAAGTTGTGCTGCCAGGGCCAGGCTCCTATCTTCGTGCAGAACGCCTCCATTGTGCGGGCATGATGTATACCCCTTTGGACTTCGTTTTATGATGCAACCCTTTCTTCTGCTGCATAGCCGTAAACCCCATACCGCCGAAAGTCACGATCACCAAGGCTACCAGACCTGAAAAGAAGTTGAGCGAAACAGATATAACAACTGCCGCAAAGAAGCCAGTTAGAACGGAGGCCAGACCCCAGTAGATATATCTACCTTTGAAGGATTTAAATACAAGGGGTTTTTGCAGCCCCTTGTAGACATTAAATCCTCTGTTATCTTCGGGAGCCACGGCTTATAAGCCGAAGAAGGCTTTGATCACTACCCCCACCACCATCAGGAATACGCAGGACCCCATCCATCCCATGACAGCCTTTTGTGTGTCCTGGTCTCCGGAGTTCCACTTGATGTACACCCTAACTCCCCCAATCAGGCCAACAATAGCTCCGATGACCAGGATTAGGTTGCCTACAGGGTCAATGTAAGTTTGGAGTTCAGAGGCTCCGGCATCAATGCCTCCGGCCCCTTGAGCAAAGGAAGATGGGACAGCGAGGACTACCAATACGAGCATAGCAAGTAACTTTTTCATAATCTCTGTCATTGAGTTAAAAATTTATGAAGAAAAAGGTATTGCGTTTGAAAGTCGCCTGGCGTTCTGAAGGAACTCCTCTAGGGGTATCCCCTGCCCTATCACGGGCATGGCGACACTATTCTCAGAGGCCGTCTGGTGCGCAAAGGCATGCCCGTCGGCTGTAACAGGATATTCTTGGAGACCACTACCCAAGGGTTGCTCCTCCTGCTCGTAATCCTCATAATCCTCCTCGAATTCTTCCTCCAGGTAATCCTCGTCCACAATGTCTTGGGGTGCCTCTGTAGTGTCTACTAAATCTGAAACACTGTACTGCGCCACCATATCTGCGGCTACGCCTTTTGCATTTCGAAGGTACAGGTCAAACAACAGGTTACCTGCATAATAAAGCACATAGAGTACTGCTACCGTAGCAAAGAAAACGCCCCAAGACATAGCTATATAATTTAAGTTAAAACATCAATTTACAAACTAGACATTCCTACTTTAAATATATAATCGATATGAAAAACGGTTTTATACTTATACGTATATTTTAAGATTAGATTATTTATTTATATACTTTTTTACCTAATGTTATAGATTCAGCTTAGTTCAAGAACTTGTTATCCGTTCTATCACGGAGCCTTTGGATCTCCTCTTTATGCTCTTCAATGAATTTGGCAAACAGGTAGCTTGCCAGCACATTGATTTTGATCCCTCCTTTTTTCTTCAGCAGGTCTAGCACTTCGTGTATATGCACGTCCACATAAACTGTTTTGGAGGTAAAGGTAAACTCATCCTTCGCACTATCGAGCTCAGCAAGCAGTTGTTCAAAGCTCAAACCTGACGCTGCTTTACCCGAAGCCTTTGCAGCTGTCTTTTTCGAGGAAGGCGCCTCCTGCTTTTTGCCTGCTGTAGCGGTAGAAGAAGCCTTAGGCTTTTCACCTTTTTTGCCCGATTTTGAAACTGCGGGCGCCATCTCTTCTTTTTCCTCAGGAACTGGTTGAACAGCTTTCTCTTCTGCGTTTTTCTGCTGAGGAGCCTGTCCTATGCTTTGCTTAAAGCTCTTGATGTCAAACTCCTTGTTACCTGCTGTAGCCATGAATATTATACGTTATTTAATTAAAATGTTTCAATTATTGAATATTAATATAAATTTTATTTAAAGAATCTTCTATACTGTCTCTAAATACTCATTATATATATACCCAAAAGACTTGTCGAGCACCCCTCGGATATCCGAAGAGATCGATACGGTATCTATGCGTTGAAATCCTACCCGGTCTGGCAGTGCCGGAGCCACAGTGCCGAATTGCGCCAGCTGCTCATCCACGGCAGCTTTCAATTCATAGTTCACGGAGGACTTCAGGCGGTTTGGCAGGAACACGATCCTTACCTGCGCGTTAACATGCTTGGCCACCTGAACAAAGAACATGGTGGACTCAAAAGTCATTTTTTCATAGGAAAACGGACAGACGATTACTTCAGCATCCTGGTATACAGCAATAAGCTCGTTCGTGTCCAGCCTGCCAGGCATGTCCATAATAACATGCCCCCCTTGCAGACTGTCAATATGCACCTTGTATTTCGGGTACTCCTCTACCTCCATCTTGATAACCTCGTACAGTGGGTCATTGGCATACAGCTCCTTCTCCTTCTCCCATCTGGAGTAGATGGAGTCCTGAAAGTCCATATCCAGGATGATTACATTGTCCTTTTTCTCCAAGGCCAGATAGTTAGCCAGCAGTATACAGGTGGTGGACTTGCCTACCCCTCCTTTTTGGTTTGCTACTACAATTTTCATGTATTAATCGTCTATGTATATTATCGTTTTCGTTGATTCTTTCTCTTCCTATTCTCTCCCTGATCAGGTCCGAGGTTCGACTCCATAAGGTAAAGCATAGAAGCTGCCAGTTGACCGATGGCCCCGGAAGACTGGGTCCATGCGTCCTGCAGCCTTTCCTCTCTCGCCCGATCACTACCCTTATCGAGCTCAACAACCTTCACAGCATGAAATTCAGGCCTCTCTTTTGTCAGATCTACCCAGGCATATACCTGTTTCTGCTGATGATCAACCAGGAAGTGCTTTCCGTCTGAATGAGCGATGCTCCAGCCGCAACTGTCCAGGATTTCCTGCAGCGGCCTGCCGCTGGCAAGGCCGCTGTGCAGCTTGGCGGCCACCACCTCCTTCTCCAGAGGGTCAGAAGCCTTCGCAACCGACAGATCCGACTGCTTTACAAAAAACAGCCTGGAAAGCAGCTTTATATCCTTATCGCTCGCCACGGTGTACTGCCGTGCCTCCTGCAGCCTTTCCTGGTAAAGCAGCTCCCTGACACGGGCCTTATCAAGCATCAGAACAGGGATGCTGCCTTCTTCATCTCCCTTGATGCGGATCTCTCCCTTTTTGTTGATCAGGAGCCCAGTTGCCTCCAGCTGTCTCTTGAAGCCGGTGTAGCACAGCCCCCTGTCTGCAGAAAGCTTGGCTATAAGCTCCCGTCCAGCCTGTATTTTATCTTCTCTGTTAACACCAGAAAGCAGCTCATCGAGCTTCATCACCTGGGAACCCTTCAGCACCTGTTTGCTGGCATGGTCGAGAATCGTGTAGCCATAGGGAGTGCTCTTCCCCTTTGCCTGGTGCACCACCAGCTCTATCCCGAACTTTTCCTTTAATAGCCCGGAGAACTGCTCCACCGTTAGGCCTCGTTTATACTTGCGGAATATGGCTTTCAGCTGCCCTACACGCGCATTTGGTGCTTTATACTTTGCTATCCTGTCAGCAACTTCTTTCCTTGCAAAGGCATGCACCATTGAACCGTACTTAATGAACTGGTACTGCCCCTCCTTCTCCGTGACCTTCACGCCTTCCCTTTCGAGCAGTAACTTAAACTGAGCTTCAGAGGAAAATCCATATGCCAGCGTTTTAGTCAAGTATGCTTTTACCTCGTATGCCACATCCTGCATCAGAATCTCCTGCATCACTTTCTGAGACCTTACGTTTTCATACTTGTCGTTTACCTTCTTCCCCTCTTTGCTTACCCTGGTAGACACCATGTGTACATGGTTGTGCGCAGTATCTGAATGAAAGTAGATAAGGTAGGGGTTGTCATGGTACCCCATGCGCTGGAGGTATTCCTCCGCGATTTCCAGGAGTTCCTCCGCACTCTTCTCCCTTCCCTTACAGGAAATAATGGCATGGAACTGGGACTTTAGCACTGACTCGTTTGTGTTTGCCACCAACGTCATGTACCTGATGTAATCCTCCTGCTTCAGGCTTCCCGCAGCCAGGTTCAAGAAACCGAAGTTCTCAGCCTTGAGCAGCTGAGCTGCACCCTGTGCTCTTTTCTCTTCATTGTAAACAACGCCATTGAACCCGGCAGCGGCAGAAAGGATTTTCACGATCATAGCCCACTCATTAACGCTTCAAAAATATAACAAATAATAACTTTTGCATAAAAGCTACTATATATTATTTAACAATTTTAAACTATTACATTTTAGTTAATAGTTATTATTTTTTATTTATAACATAAAGCTTAATATTTAACAGTTAAGACTTATTAAATCTTACTTATTAAATCTTACTTATTAAATCTTACTTATTAAATCTTACTT
>NZ_JBBKTR010000020.1:0-97865 GCF_037892465.1 Pontibacter sp. H249
TTCCCCTTTTTATTTTAGGCTTACTTTGCCGCTAAACTTGTGGTAGAAATGTAGAGACGCAACACTTTGCGTCTCTACATTTCTACCTCTCTAACTCCCCAACCCTCTAACTCCCCAACCCTCTAACTCCCCAACCCTCTAACTCCCCAACCCTCTAACTCCCAAACTCATTTCAGTTTCTCGTTTTCCTTATGGCGTTGGCTGTCGCGGTTGGTCTTTTTCTCCAGGTTTTTTTGTAGAGCTTCTGTCAGGTTGATACCAGTTTGGTTTGCAAGGCATATCAGCACGAATAACACATCAGCCAGCTCATCAGACAGTTGTTTGCCTTCGTCGCTTTTCTTGAATGACTGTTCGCCGTATTGTCTGGCGATGATGCGTGCCACTTCGCCTACCTCTTCGGTAAGTATGGCCATGTTGGTGAGTTCGTTAAAGTAACGCACCCCATTCTCTTTAATCCAGTTATCTACTATAGTCTGGGCTTCTGCTATGGTCATGTTAAAAAATGTCTTTGTTCTTTGTGTCCATGATAATGGTTACTGGTCCGTCGTTTAGCAGCGATACTTTCATGTCGGCACCAAACTCGCTGGTTTGTACAGGCTTGCCCATAACGCCTTCCAGTATGGCTACAAAGCGTTCGTATAGCGGTATGGCAATGGCAGGAGGGGCAGCATTAACGTAAGACGGACGGTTACCTTTTTTGGTGTTGGCATAAAGTGTAAACTGACTGATTACCAGTATATCGCCTTGCACATCCTGCACACTCAGGTTCATCTTATCATTTTCGTCGCTGAATATCCGGAGCTGGGCCACTTTTGTTGCCAGCCACTTCAGGTCTTCTTCCGAGTCGTCGGGGCAAATGCCAACCAAAAGCAACAAGCCTTTTCCAATCTGTCCTTTTATGTTTTTATCGATCTCTACAGATGCCTGCGTTACCCTCTGAATTACTACGCGCATACTTTATACTACACTTTAGTTAAAGTGCAAAGGTAGGTATTGATCGTTAATTGTTTGTTGTTGGTTTGCAATAACGGGAACAACTACTCCTGCTCTATAAGATGGGGTGAGTGGATATACTCTGCGAATCAACGATTAACAAGTCAGCAGTTAATCTACATACCCTTCATATAAGATGCGGCTTACTTTGCCGTTCTTCAGGTAGAAGTGTAGCGAGATAGGGGCACCATCATAATTAGAGGCAACCACCTGGTTAGGACTTTGGGTCACTCTAATATCCTTGCCAAAAGACTTTAGTTTGCTCATAAGCTCGCCCTGCGACATACCTACCCGCATGTTGTTTCGTAAGGTCATGTTGCTGCTGCGGATATCGGCTACCTGCAAAAACAAGTCACCGGTTTGGCTTGGTGCATAAAACTCCAGCATGGAGCTGCCAAAGCGGATGGTATAAAGCGTATCTGTAACAGATGAGTTATGTATGTTCTCAATCGGATCGGCATCAATGGTAAAATCAGAGTTGATACGATCGTAGTATGAGCTTAAAAAATTGCCTTTGCTGCGGCTGGCCACAAAAGGGTTGCCCAGTAAGCTAACTGTAGAGGGTATCTCGTTTTTTCTGGCAGAGGTGGTGTCTGTGGCTATACTTGTTTCATGCTCCAGCGGCCCTTGCTCTTCGGTAGAAGAATCAGAAGTGCAGGCGGAGGCAATGGTGTTTACCAGTAACAACAGGATCAGCAGCCGTAAAGTAAGGCTGTATTTCCAGCGGCAGCTGATGAAGTATAACGTGGACATGGTAAACGATGTAGGGTGTAGCGAAACTATACCTTACATACGAGTGCTGCCTGCTTAAAAGTTTTGACTAAAAGATCTTTAGCCAGTAGTATCTGCGGCTGTAAAAGCATAATTTTGCGGCAAAGATTGCATAAATATGAATATCCAACAAATAGCGCTTATAACTTATTTTAATACAGGCAATTTTAGCGGAATTTCCGATCAGGAAAACGACGATCTGTATACTTACCTGACCGAAAAAGGCCTTTCTGTTTCTTACCAGATATGGGATGATCCTGAAGTAGACTGGACAAAGTTTGAGCTGATCATCCTTAAATCACCGTGGGATTACTTTGATAAAATAGATGCCTTTTATGCCTGGCTGGATAAGCTGGAGCAATTAGGTTGCCGTGTACTTAACCCCGTGCAGACAGTTAGATGGAATGCCGACAAACGCTATTTGAAAGACATAAAGGATAAAGGCCATAAAATTGTGCCAACAGTATGGCTAGAGAAAGGCAGTAAGTTCAATCCTGCTGAGGCATTTGCCGCATTGGGCTCTGAGAAAATTATTGTAAAGCCAAGCGTAAGCGGCGGAGCGAAGAATACCTTTGCCTTAACGCCAGCCGCTGCCGAAGACGAGGCCGAAAGTATAAATACGCTGCTGCAACAGGAAGCTTTTCTGGTGCAGCCCTTCGTAGAGGAGATTAAAACAAAAGGAGAGTGGTCGTTCCTGTTCTTTAACGGCGAGTACAGCCATACGGTGCTTAAAACAGTAAAACCAGGTGATTTCCGGGTGCAGCACTTTTTCGGAGGCACCATACATACTCCTGAGCCACCGGCTGTTTTACTGGAGGCTGCCCATAATATTGCCGACGACTTTGCCCAAGGCTGCCTGTATGCCCGAGTAGACGGTGTGGAGATAAACGGTGAGCTGCACCTGATGGAGTTGGAGCTGATAGAGCCTTTCTTGTTTATGGCTACCAGCGAGGGCGCCGTGGAGCGTTACTACCAGGCTGTGCTGGAGCACCTGCAGGTTACGGCTTAAGCTATACTTCGTCGGAAGTATGAAACACCAGTAAAGGCACCTCCGACTCCAGTACCATCTTTTGTGACAGGCTTGGGTTAAAGATTGAGCCAAGGCCACTACGTTTGTGTGTGGTAAGGGCAAGCAGGTTTACCTGCTGCTCCTTCACATAAGTTTGCAGGGCATCAGCTACGTTATCGCCTTCCTGTAGGGTAAAGTTTATACTTGCCTGTGAGTGGTGTTTTGCGAGTTTTTCCTTGAGTGCGTTAAGCTTTTCCTGGTCTTGCTGCTTATTTGTTTTACTGATGTGCACGCACAGAAGCTGCGGGTTAAAAGGCTCCAGTAGCTGCTGCAGCTGAATAATAGCCCTGCCATCGGCTTGATCGAAGTTGGAGGCATAGGCAACTTTAGTTAACTGTGTGCCGGTGTAGGAGCCTGGTATGGTTAGCACAGGTATGTTTAGCTCCTGCACTACCTTGGTAGTAACTGTTCCGAAAAAAGACCGGGAGATATTAGCTTCTCCTTTGGTGCCCATTATAACAAGGTTTGGCTTAAATCGCTTGGTTTCATCCACGATCACATCCTCTGGCAGGCCATGTATAAACGCACGCTCTAGCCGTGTGTGTGCATTACGGGAGGCAGCCTGTGAACGCAGGAGCTGATAGAGTTCTTCCAGTTCGTTCTCTGCTTCTGTTACATTCCTGTTTATTACTCGTTCTGTTACTGCTTCGGATGGAGTTATCTCCCATGCCGAAGCATCTGTGTCGGCATCGGCAAGATAATCCTGGAAGCAGTGCAGCAGCAGTAGTTGCGCCTGTGGAGCAGCGGTAGCCAGAGCCAGGGCATAGTGGCTGGCGTTAATGGAGTCTGTGGTAAAATCTACCGGTACAAGTATTCTGAACATAAGCCTCTGATGGTGTATGGCTATTTATACGTGTAGCTGTTTTAGAGTTGTGAAGCAAGGATACAAAGTATAAGCCAACCTAACCTGAAGTAGCATTACAATCGGGTAAAGCTGTCAGTGTCCGAAAAAAAGCCTAAGTTTGTAGTCCCTAATTGTTAAACATGCCTAAACGCATTGTATTCTACTTTATTGGGTTTGTTGTGCTGGCATCGCTAGCCTACTATGGCTTTAACCGCTGGCAAGACTCCCGCGAAAAGGTTGATTTATGGGCTCTTGTACCAGAAGATGCCGCCTTTGTGGTAGAGACCAATAACCACAGTGCCCTGCTGGAGCATCTGGAGGAAACTAACCTGTTGGAGAGTTTCTCTGCCTTAGCTGCTTACCGTAGCTTTGAGGAAAACATGGCTTACCTCGATAGTATATCACCGGGTAGTACACGTCTAGAACGCTTCTTAGATAAAAAGAACATACTTACCTCCATGCATGTGGTGGGTAAAACTAACGTTGAGTTTGTATACTACATTCCGGTAAGCTCGGTAGGGGAACACCGGTTTTTACGTAACCTTACCGAGAATATCAGTAAAAGCGACTTGTTTGAGCAGGAAAGCAGGCAGTACCAGGATATACTTTTAACCGATGTTACGAACACTCGCCTGGAAACCAGTTTTACATACTTCACCTATCATAACAACATCATACTTAGCCAATCGCCGGTACTAATAGAGGAAATTGTGCGCCGTATTGCCCGTGGAAAGTTAACATCGGTAGCGGATAATTTTAAAAGTACAAATTACCTTGCTCAGCCTGATGTGTATGCCAACGTATTTATAAATTACCGAGCCTTACCCGATGTGTTTGGGCTGTTTTTACAGGAAAACCTGATGCCGCAGGTGCGTTACCTGTGTAGCCTTGGCCGCTCTGCTATGCTGGAGCTAAAGCTGGAAAAAGACAAGATATTCCTGAACGGTTTTTCGGAACCTAGTAATGCTCAAAACTCCTTCCATAGCAACATTGCGCCTGCACTGCCCAAGCCGCTAAATGTTAAAAATTACCTGCCAAACCGAACCGCCATGCTGATGCACTTTGGTTTGGATGAGGTGGCAAAGCTCAAAAGGCAGCCAAACAAATCAGCAGCTGGCTCTGTGTATGGAGCCACATTGGATAGCCTGGCCGCCGTGTTCACTGATGAGGTGGCTTTGGCTTATATGGAATCTAACTCGATAAGCACTAGCCCTGAGAAAGTAACATTTGCCTACACAGCAAGACCCGGTGATGCAGCCAGAATGTTGAGGCAGCTTAACCAGCAAGTGCTGAAGTCTAAAAACAAGAAGCCTTATACCGAAAAGTATGGAAGCTTTACTATCGAAATGGTGGAGGTGCCAGAATTGCCTGCAAAGCTATTTGGAAGCCTATTCGCAGGGTTTGAGCAGAGTTTTGTGGTAGAGGTTGATGGCTTTTTAATATTTTCGGATGAGGTTGCTACTATTCGTGATTTGCTGGATGATATATCGGAAGAGAACGTTTGGGGAAAATCGGTGGCGCAAAAAGCCTTTTTAGAGGAAACGCTGCAGGAAGGTAACTTTAGCCTTTACCTTAACACTGTAAACGCATGGTATGTGCTAAGCCGCTACATGACCGACAACAGCCGCGAAGACCTGCTGCAGAATGCTACTTTGATCAAGCGTTTTAACCAGGTTAGTTTTCAGTTTGCTAACGCGGGTAAGCAGTATTACACTAGTTTTATTTTCAGGAAGCAAAGCAGCGGGGCTACTACCGGCGACGATGTTTTTACAAATGAGTTAACCATACCACTAGACTCCCGCATTACCTCCAGGCCGATTGCTATTCAGAATGCCGTAGACCGCAGCCGCGAAGTAGTAGTGCAAGACTCTGCCAATGTGCTGGTGAATATAACTGCCGCCGGTAAACGCGGCTGGACAGATACGTTAAGCACTGCCCTTAGGGGAAGTATAAAACAAGTGGAGCTGGGTCCGGAAAACAAATTGCGTTACCTGTTTGCCACTTCCAGCCGCATACATGCTGTAAACAACCAGGGGCAGAGCCTCGAGAACTTTCCGTTTAACATTGGCGATACGCTTAACATACAGCACCTGGCTGTGTTCGATTACGAAAAAAACCAGAACTACCGCCTACTGGTAGACGATTACCTGGGCAACCTGTACATGTACGACATCCGGGGCAATGCCATTGAGGGCTGGCAGCCACGCCGCATGGACTACCGCCTGGCAACCGAACCGCAGCACCTGCGTGTAGGAGGCCGAGATGTTATACTGGTGCTGCTGGAGAATGGCTATGTTTATGCTCTTAACCAGCGTGGAGAGACTTATCCCGGCTTCCCGATGAACCTGAAGTCCCCGATCACCTCTGGTGCCTTTGTTAAAGCCGGCGCCGATCTACGCAAAACCGAAGTGACCATTGTTACAAAGTATGGCAATGTTACTACTTTTAACCTGCAGGGTAAGTTACTAAACCGGGAGCAGTTAGAAAGACCAAGCAAGAGCGCTTTCTTTGATCTGGTGCCGGAGGGAAATAATGCAAAGTCGTTTGTTATTGTGCGGCAGGAGCAGGGCAGAGTCGGCATTTTTGACCAGGACCTGAACCTGCAGTTTGAAAAGCGTTATGTTACCTCTGCACCTAAAATTGTACAGTACTTCCACTTCGGTGGCGACAACAGGGTATACGCCGTCACAGAAACCGGCCCCCAGAAAACCTATCTCTACACCAGCAGAGGCAAACTAGTAGGCAACAGCACCCTTGACAACAACAAACCCGTCATCATTTACCACAACGAGGCCTCTAACGATTATACTTTATACAAAGCCTTCCGAAGAGAACTGCAGAAGATTAGCTTTAGGTTGGTGAATTAGACACTGTGGGTGTGAAATTTAAATAATCCTTCTTAAAGGGAACGGCAGAGAAATCTCATTTCAACATCCGTATTACTTCCGTTTGTAAACGTAACTATGCGTTTCATAATACGGCTTAGAGCTTCCCGGCTTCTTTACTCGTTTACCCTTCATAAGTTTACTTTTTCCAAAGTAAACTTAATGTCAGATGCAAATATCTAATTGTCAGTGTATTAACTATAGGTTACTATAGCCAGGTAACAGATTTGTTAAGTATATATTTTAGCAGTATCTTGTATAGTGGATGCACTATATTACTACTTCGGAAAGCGATTTTCAGATTAAGTGGATACACTTACGCACATAGTGCAGATAAACGTCATAATGACGTATACACAGTAGTTGGCATTAATTAAAATGAAAAAACTCGCAATTTTAACATTAATCTGTTTAACCGTGTTTTGGTTGTATCGTGCGAATTATTTTTCATCAAGTTCTATTGAAGGACTCTATATAAATAATAATAAAGCCCCTGTTTTAGAAGGACCCAGTGCAGAAGTAGATACTTTAAAAATCAATAGTGACTTTACCTTTGAGAATAATACTTGGGGAAAAGGAACTTATAGATTAGCTGGTGATAGAATAACCTTCAGTTATAAATATGAATATGGTGAAGCAAGTTATTCAACTACCATTGATAGACCTTTATTTGGGCAGACAATAAGAATAGCTTTAAACAGTGACTTGGAGTATTATTATGAAAAAATAAAATAACTGTTGCCAACCACACCCATAAGCCAGCTACGCCGCCATATGGCCAAGCCCGTTAGCACCTATTTAAATCATAAAATATGAAAGCAATACCCAAACTGGTTGTGCTTGTTTTGCTTCTGATGTCCTGCGCTAAGCGAGAGGTTCCTGAAGAAATATTTATAGAGGGTTTTGTAAACGACGTGCCTGACGGAACCGTATACCTCACGCACTCGCACGACCCCAAGGAATTCCTTGATTCTGCTGAGGTCATTGACAACCATTTCAGATTTGCAATAAAGCTTGATTCCACTTTCGTACCGTTCAGGGCTAGTATTCACTACCGGGACAGTACATTTGCCGAGAACAACTATATCAGGAGAATACTTTACTTGAACTCCCAACAATCAACTGAGAAAACAAAGTCCGGCTCAGACTCTTTCTTTCAAGGGAAAACAAGCACCACGATCAAAGTCAATCCTGATCTACCGAGGCTGCACCATATCCAATCAGGTAAAGACAATCTACTGTCAGAAAGGTTCATGAACAAGGGGTTTGGCTATCTGCACATCTCCGACTCAACCAAGAGAGCAGCAAGGCTCAAGTACTATGAAAAGGAAATAAAGCAAAACCCCGATTCTTACTTCCTGCTCAGCGAAGTATACCTTAACAGAGAAGACTACACCAAAAGGGAGCTGAGCAACCTTTTGACCCACTTCAACCAAGAGGTTCAAGGGTCGAGGTCCGCTAAAAGCGTACGCAGCTACCTTGCCAACAGGACTGACCCTGATAGGCCTTACCCCAACTTGCAGCTCAGCACACCCCAGAATGAGAGGCAGAGAATTCTCAACACTAGTGCCAGAGTTAACTTGCTTGTGTTCTGGGCCAGCTGGTGCGGGCCGTGCAGAAAAGAAATTCCCGAGTTGAAGGAGGTGAACTTATCCTTTAAAGAAAGGGGACTTAACATGGTCAGTATATCCATCGATGAAGAGCAAAGCAACTGGCACAAAGCCTTAGACAAGGAGCAGATGGAGTGGCAGCAATTTATAGTTGAGAAGGACAAAGCCGAGTTGATAAAACAGCAGTTTAATTTCTCCTCTATACCCCTTATGCTTCTGACTGACAGCAATGGTAAGGAGATTAAGAGAATAAGCGGCTATAGCAAAGACAACGTAGCTAGATTGAAAGTGGCTATTACCCAACAACTCTCAGGCAGTTGAAGGATAAAGTTACTGCTTCCATGGGAAAAATAATAAGTATAACATAGTGCTAACCAAACCCATAAGCCAGCTACGCCGCCTTATGGCCAAGTCCGTTGGGTCTGATTTTATGGTGATTTAAATGTTATGAATAGTCTTTTAAAAGTTAAAGCGGCATTGTTTATTGTTTTCTGTACTGTTATACCACTAACAGCACAGAGCCAAGACATTAAATTCATAAATTTAATGTACAGCACCGCTGTCAAACCAGTGAATGCAACGGTAAAGGTTACAATATACCCTAACTCAGACGATTCATATAAATTAAAGGTCGAATCAGTCTCCCTGCAGAAAGTAGATCCCTCTAAATCTATTGATAAAGAAATCATAATCACGGCTGAGCAATTCTCAAAGCTTGTTGACGCTATACAAAGTATAAATCAGGTAGAAATTATCGGCGGACCACACCCTAAACTGTTGGACGGTGAAGCCTGCTCCATTTCCTATGGAACAGTTGGTTCATCTATTTCCTATCAGGTAAATACGCCTAACCACGATACAGAAAAAAGAAGACTGAGTAATTTCCTTAAAGCATATCAGCTTATACTTAGGACAGCCAAACTTGACCCCAGTTCAATTCTTGGTTAGTGGATTTGTAATAAATAACAAAATCATGCTTGAAAGAAAAGACTAGACCTAACACTGCATAAACATTAAACTACATCCGACGGCCTTGCTCGCTGTTTATACTAACCGTTGATGGAAATAATTAAAAAGAATGGTCAATACTGAACTTAGACTTACTAGGAATAGATTATTACAATTCAACTGGGTGTTCGGATTGATTCTGTTAGTAGCCATTTGTGTACCTAGGTTTTGGTTGGTCCTGAATGCAAACCTAACCGGAAACTATGGTAGCATAGGTGCTATTATGGCCGTTTCTGCCCTTATTCCTTTCATTTTTTTGTCTAAAGCAGGACGAAAACAGATAGGGATTACCAAGCCGGCAAATTATGTTTGGATTCTGTATTCCTTTCTGGAAGGTATTGCAATTAGCACAGTAATATTTACGTTGGGCTATCTGCTATACATGGATACCATTAATAATTGGTACGTATATATCGGGAAGTCCTACAATATCGCTACAGACTTAAATGCCCAGGACAAGCTAATTTATTTTATAGTTTTTGCCGTTACCGGGATGTGCTTTAGCCCCATTGGGGAGGAGTTATTTTTTAGAGGAATTGTACATTCATGCTTCAGCTCAAGTTTAGGAGAGAACAAAGCCTCCATAATAGATAGCCTCTCGTTTGCCTTAATACATCTAGCCCACTTTGGTATTGTCTACATTTCTGGCAGGTGGGAGTTTCTCTTTATTCCATCCATCCTATGGGTAGTAGGAATGTTTATAACAAGTTTAATTTTTATCCAGTGTAAGAAGAAATCAGGCTCTATATTAGGTGCCATTGCTAGTCATGCAGGTTTTAATTTAGCTATGATATATTTCATTTTTTATCAATTGTAAAAAATACAGCCACCAACATGGTGCATAAGATATGTTACGGCCGACAGCCTAGCACGCCTCATGGACGAGAGCGTTGGCAACAATGCTAATTGATAGTAACACAAGATTTTAATTATCCAGTCGAGCTTAAAATAGGTAATAACTAAAAGTAATCGAAAATGTATGACTTTGTAAATTCCAATTTAGGCTGGTTCCATTTGGCTACTGCCTTATTGGCGATGATAGCTGGTGCTTTTGTCCTGGCTGTTAATAAAGGTACAGTGCGGCATAAAAGGGTAGGCTATGTTTATGTTTTTGCCATGGTTTTAGTTTGTGGGTCTGCACTTGGTATCTACAATCTGACTGGAAGATTTGGGGTGTTTCATATAATGGCTATTGTTAGCTCCCTGACATTGGTATTGGGGATGATGCCCTTGCTTCTTAGGAATCAACCAAGAAAGTATAAAGCTGTTCATGTTTGGTTTATGTACTATTCGGTCCTAGGGCTCTATGCAGCATTTGCATCAGAGTTAAGTGTGCGAATTCCAGATAAGCCTTTTTTTGCCATGGTTGGAATTGCAACTGCTACAATATTCGGAGTGGGAACTGCTTTTATCCTGAAGAAAGAAAAAATCTGGACCAAATACTTTGAGCAGAAGCTCTACTGCCAACAAAGTGCATAATTCAGACTTCGTCTACGCCAAACCCATATTATAGCACCAGCACATTCCTCTAAAACACTCACTGAAAGAATTTAACCCCATGTACTACATTCTATTCTACAAAACAGTAGCAGATTACATTGAGCGACGCACTCAATACCGCGCCGAGCATTTAGCGCTTGCCCAAAAAGCAAAAGAGAGCGGCCATATTGTTATGGCAGGGGCATTGGCAGAGCCAGCCGACGGAGCAGTGCTGGTTTTTTAAGCAGACTCTCCCAAAGTAGCCGAAGACTTTGCAAAAAACGACCCCTATGTAAAAAACGGGTTAATTACAGAGTGGAGTGTGCGCCCCTGGACAGTTGTAGTTGGAGGGTAAAGCCTTAAAAGCTCCTAAACCATCCCTTCCGGTAAAAGAAATAAATCTGCAAAAGTATAAGCATACCCATTAATGCAAGCAGAATAGGGTAAGAGTATGGTTCATACAGTTCTGGCATGTTGTGCCGTAGAATCTCACCTGTTTCAGGATTTTCGCGGGAGAAGTTCATGCCGTAAAGCCCTACAATAAAGCTGAGCGGGATAAAGATGCTGGAAATGATCGTAAGCACTTTCATGATCTCGTTCATGCGGTTGCTCACCGTAGACATATACAGCTCTACCAAACTCGAAGACATGTCCCGGTGGTTTTCGATCAGGTCGATTAGCTGCACAGCGTGGTCATAGGCATCTCTAAAGTATACCCTCATATTTTCAGGTATAGTGGTTTCATCCATGCGCAGAAGTTCATTTAGAACGTCGCGTTGTGGCCAGGTAATGCGGCGCAGTTTTACAAGTTCGCTTTTAAGGTTTAGGATGTCGGTTAAAGTAGATTTTGATGGCTGTTGCAGCACCTTCTGTTCCAGGTCTTCCATGTACTGCCCAATCTCTGCGATTACCGGAAAGTAGTAATCCAGCACCACATCAAGTATAGCATAAACAAGGTAGGCGGTAGGGCGGGTGCGGATAACACCTTTACCCAAACGAATGCGCTCACGCAGCGGGTCCAGGCAATCACCGTAGTCGCTTTGCAGCGTTAGCACGTAGTTCTCGCCAGTAAACAGGGAAAGCTGCACATCAAGCAGTGATTTAAACTCAGCAGACCAGCGCAGCATACGTGTAATCACAAAGAGCCTGTTGTTTCCAAACTCTTCTACTTTAGGTCGCTGATAGTCATTAACTACGTCTTCCAGCTGCAGCGGGTGCAGGTTAAAATCAATAATCAGCTGCTCCAGCATACCTTGATCAGCATACCCCCTAATATCGATCCAATGGCGAGCTTCTGGTTTGGCCTTTACCTGCTGCATCAACTCCTGGTAACTACCCAATTCTTTTTCTTCAAAAAGGGTTTCGGAGAAAGAAATCAGGAAGAAACGTGGTTTGTATGCCTCTTTGGGTATAACTAAAGAGCCCGGTTTAATGCCGGCTTTGCGTTCGAGTATTTTTTCGCGCTTACGTTGCAGCTTAAGTTTGGCCATGCGGCAATATAATAAAGTATAGCGGTATTGCTGAATTTATACTTTAAAACTACCGGAGCAGGACATGACCTCATTTTATATCAACTTTAGAACTTTGTAGAATTACTCCAGCAATTTTACCTCAACGCCCTCTACATCTTGCAGCTTAGCAGTAACTTCCTCTTGCAGTGCCTTCCTCACCTCAATGGTTAGTTTACAATCCAGTTCAAACTGCTGGTCGCGCACGGGCAGGTCGTATTCTTTTACCAGGCTCATCACATCGTTCATCTGAGGGTAGCCATAGTGTGCCTGTAGCAAAACGGTTTCGTGCTTTTCCAAAATAGTGGCTTGCTCCAGGGCATCGGCAGTGGCGGTTTTGTAGGCAGTAATTAAACCACTGACGCCTAGTTTCGTGCCACCAAAGTAACGCACTACAATTACAAGCACATTGCTTAGGTCGGCAGAGCGGATCTGGCCAAGTATAGGGTCTCCGGCAGAGTGGTTGGGCTCTCCATCGTCGTTGGCACGGTAGCGGCTTTTATCAGCTCCTAACGTATAGGCGTAGCAATGGTGGCGGGCGTCGTAGTACTTCTTCTTTACCTCCGCCAGTATCTCCTTTATTTCCTCTTCTGTGTAAACAGGGTAGGCCAGAGCTATAAACTTGCTTCCTTTCTCTTTGTAGAGTGCTTCGGTGGGTGCTGCTATGGTTCTGTAAGTATCCTGCATAGGCTAGTGTAAGTTAGCTAAAATTTCCTGATACGAGATAAGTATAATAGCCAAAACGGCCACGGCAATACCAAAAAGGTTGAGTCTGGTAAGCTTTTCGTTAAAAAAAATCACTGCTCCTATTGCACCAGTAAGTATAATGCCAATGTTGTTGATGGGGTACAGAAAAGCACCGTCGTTGCCAAAAGCAGTGAGAGCCAGCAGCAGGAAATAAATGGAAAAATAATTAGGCACGCCCAGCAGAACACCAGCTAGTACACTTTTTAAATTCAGCCTTACTTTACGGAGCAGGAGCAGTACCAGCAAGGCCAGCAAACCAACAGCAGCCGAAGTGGCAAAGGTTAACATAGTAAACTGGCTGGCCTGGTGTGGTTGCAGGTAGTGCTGGTTGGTGTAGTTGATAAGCGAATCGGCAATGCCGCCATTTATAAAGATGATGAAAGGCAACAGGAAAGATACTGCTGCTGAAGTTTTTATACCGCCATTTTGCCGTGGCCGGATAGATGAAAGCACAATAGCCACTAACGCAGCCGCCATGCCTAGGTAGTTGATGATGTTATACTCTTTTAAACTGGTTTTGAGCACGAGCAAACTGAAAAGTACCGGTATCACCAATGATATTTTGGCTGCCACCGAAGTTGCCGTTACACCTACCTTGTGCGTGCTGAGGGCCATTAAGTAAAATGTAAGTATAAAAATAGTGCCCAGCGCCATAGCGGCATAAGCCCAAGTATAGCCAAACGTTTGGGGTTGTAGCACATCTGTACCACCCGGAAACATAAAACCCACCGCCACGCAAACAGCATAATTTATCGCAATAGCCTGAAACGTATGCACATTATACTTCTGGAACAGCTTGAAGATAAAAATAAGGGAGGCGCTTACTAAAACGCTAAGTATGAGGTAAAGCATAAAACGGATTCTGTGGCTTAGCTGCCAGTGTTACAAATTTAGCGTAACTATAGCCGCAGGCAAGCAGGTAAAAAGAATTAGCCCTATATTCGTTCTACAGAAACTATACTTTACATACTTTGCCGCAACAGCCATACCTTATTCCGTTTAATGTTACAGGCAGTCCTGCCGAGGGTTATATCAGCTCTACCCAATTTGCTAAAACGTTACCCTTTACCGTTATGCGTGTTTTCTGGACATATAATACACCTCCGCTGGTGGTGCGAGGCAGGCATGCCCACGTGGCAACCGAGCAGGTGCTGGTTGCTATTACCGGACAAATAAAAGTAGAGGCAGACAATGGCAGAGATTACACCGAAACGTTTACATTATCCAAGGCAGACCAAGGCTTATACTTGCCGGCAATGCATTGGGCAAACTTATACTTTTCGGAAGGGGCCATACTTTTAAGCCTTACCTCCTCTGATTTTGACGAGGCAGATTACATAAGAGACTACCAAACGTTTTTACAAAAAGCACAGGATCCTAACGTATAAGCTATGCAGGAGCAAGTACCGTTTTTTGCTTTCCGGAATTTTGTGCCGGGTGTGCAGCAACAACTGGAGCAGGCACTGGTGCAGGCGGCGCAGCGAGGTAATTTTATACTTGGCGAGGAGGTACAACTCTTTGAACAGGAATTTGCGGCTTACTTGGCAGAGGGAGCAACAGCTTTAGGTGTCGGAAACGGATATGATGCATTGGTGATTTCCTTAAAGGCACTTGGTATAGGAGCAGGATCAGAGGTGCTGGTGCCCTCCAACAGCTACATGGCCACAGTAAACGCTGTGCTGCACGTGGGGGCAAGACCAGTGCTGGTGGAGCCCGATGCCCATTCGTATAACATAACAGCTGCCAACGCAGAAAACGCCATCAAGCCAAGTACCAAAGCCATACTTCCGGTGCACCTCTATGGGCAGGCTTGCCACATGAACGAACTGCTGCAACTGGCACAAAAGTATAATTTAAGTGTAATTGAAGATTGCGCCCAGGCCCATGGAGCAACTTACAACAGTCAGAAAGTTGGCACTTTTGGTGATGCGGCTGCTTTTAGTTTTTACCCTACCAAGAACCTGGGAGCCATGGGTGATGGCGGTGCTGTGGTAACACACAATGCTATGGTAGCCGATTACGTGAAACAGTACCGCAACTATGGCCAGAAGCAGAAGTATATAGGCCAGCTGGTTGGTGTAAACTCCCGCCTTGACGAAATACAGGCGGCCATACTTCGCATCAAACTGCAGCACCTAGAACAGTACAACGCAGAAAGGCAGCGGCTGGCAAAAGTATACTTGCAGGAGCTACAAAACATAGGTGATCTTATATTACCTGTAACCGCACAAGACTGCAGCCATGTTTACCACATTTTTAATATCCGGACAAAGTACAGGGATGCTTTGCAAACACATTTGAAAGAGCCGGGAATAAGTACAGCTATTCATTACCCCGTGCCGGTGCACTTGCAGCCTGCCTATACTTTTCTGGGCCACAAAACAGGTGATTTTCCGGTGGCAGAGGAGTGGGCGCAAACCAGTCTTAGCCTGCCGCTTTACCCGGGGCTAACCGAGGCAGAGCAGGAGCAGGTGATACAGGCTGTGCAGGTGTTTTATAAGTGAAAAGCTAAAGCTTCTGCCAGTGTTATTGCTTTCACTAGCAATGTAAATCAAAATACGCTAAAGCTAGTCGCCGGCAAAGATGCTCGCACCATCGGTTGTATCCTTTGCAATTCGCCCAATAATCTTTTGCCTAACCACCCATCCTCCACAGAAAAACCTTATTTTGCAGTAGCTTTGGCCAAATAAATGCTGCGACTACTAAAATCATCCTTCTGGTCTTTTCTGTCGGTTCTGATACGTGCCGTATCCAGCATTGCTATTAACAAGCTGTTTGCCATATACTATGGCCCTAACGGTATCACGCTTTACGCCCATTTTCAAAACCTGCTGGCTATTATAACCACCGTTCCGGATGGCGGCACCAACATCGGATTAATAAAATTCTTGGCAAAAGGAAGTGCCGCAAGCCGAAACTACAGGCGTTACTTCTGGGCTGGAGCCATATTTAATATACTTTGCGCAGTAGCGGTACTAAGTATGTTTTTTAGCTTTCCGGGATACTACTTAGAGGCTTTTACGGCAAATTTAGGAGTTGGCGAAGTATGGATTTGGATTATACTTTTTGGTATTGGGAGCACTCTCCTAACCTTAAACCTTATGCTGTTGGCTATCCTGCTGGCAAGGCAGCAACTAAAGTGGCATGTGCTAAGCGTAGCGTTCATGACGCTTTCAGCTATGGTTGTAGTGTTTCTGAGCCAAGGCAGATTGCAAGTAAGCCAGGTACTATTATGGGTACTAGGGGCGCAGTCGCTGGCTTTTTTCCTGACGTTGGGCATTTTGTACGTTAAGCGCCTGCTACCGCCTCTTAAAAAAGTCAGTATCCCCCGAAGCATTTACAAAGACCTCTGGAAATATATTCTGATGGCGCTTAGCGCTGTGGTTTGCCTCAGGCTTACAGACTTTTTTATCCGGGACTACGTTATCGCACGCTTTGATTTGTACCAGACGGGGCTTTGGCAGGCGGTGGTTAAAGTTTCTGAAAATTACAGCACCGTGTATACTGCCGTAATTGGCATGCTGGTGTACCCGCGCATGGCGGCTATGGTTAACGAAGAGGATGCTTTGCGTAAGTTTGTGCGTAGCACTTTTTATCTGGTATTGCCGGGCTTGCTGTTGGCTTTGCTGGTGGTGTACCTGCTGCGGGAGTGGGTACTGCTGCTGCTCTTTAACCAGGATTTTGTAAAGGCCGAATATCTTTTCGATTACCAGCTGCTGGGCGACTTCTTCAGGATGTGGAGCATTGTGCTAACAAACCTGATTGTAGTGCGGGCACACGTAAAGCTTTACATTGGCTGGCAGGTAGCGTCGGCTATACTTTATATAGCGCTGGTAAGTATACTCATAGAGCCCTTCGGACTGGAAGGCATTACCATGGCCCATGCTTTACGTTATGTCGCTACGCTTGGCTTTGCTATGCTCTATTATAACAAATACATTCGCCCATGACTACGCAGCCACTAGTTTCCATCATCTGCCTGTGCTACAACCATGAGCGCTTTTTGCAGGAAGCGCTGGACTCGGTGCTAGCTCAGACGTACCAAAACATAGAGGTAATTGTAGTAGATGACTGCAGCACCGACGGGAGTATGGCAATCATAGAAGCTAACCTGCAAAAGCACCCGCAACTCAAGTTCATCAGCACCGGGCACAACAGGGGCAATTGTACTGCATTCAACATAGGGTTACAAGCCAGTTTGGGAGAGTATATTATAGACTTCGCAACAGATGATGTACTGCTGCCAGAACGGGTGGCGCAGCAGGTTGCAACCTTCCAAAAACTAGACAAAAGCTACGGCATAGTTTACTCGGATGCAGAGTACATTTCAGATGATTCTGAGCATTTATACTACCATAGCCAAAAGTATAAGCCAGCCCCAAATGGTGATGTTTTTAGCGAGGTGTTACGGCGATACTTTATTTGCTCGCCTACCATGATGGTGCGTCGCAGCGTTTTTGACTTCCTGGGTGGCTATGACGAAAACCTGTATTATGAAGACTTTGATTTCTGGGTGAGGTCTGCCAGGAAGTATAAATATCACTACATGGCGGAGGTTACAACAAGGCGCCGCATCCACAGCAGTTCTATGTCCAGTAAGTGGTACTCGAAAGGCGACAGGCATTTAGCTTCTCATGTGCTGATACTGGAAAAAGCCCTGGAACTGATTCAAACACCGGAAGAGAAGGCGGCCATGATAACTAGGTTGAAGTATGAAGTAAGACAAACATATTTCTCTGGTAATTTTAAGCAGGCGGCCCAGATGCTCTTGCTGCTGCACCAGGTACTGCCAAACCTGCCTGCGCCTTACAGGTGCATGGAGCTCCTGAATAAGTATAAAGTTAACCTCTCGGTACTAAGGAAGCTGTATTACCGGCTGCGTTATCGCAACCCCTGATTTAGCCACGCCACAACCTTACCTCCAGCGACACCCGTGTTGTATCAGGGTTTTCGTTTGTAGCGCCTCCGTGAATGAGGTACGGAGAAAAGATTAGCACCTCGTTTTCCGATGGATTTGGCCTTACCTGGTTAAGTTGTTTTTTAGTGTCGGTAAGCCCCGGCACGTTATACTTAGCACCGTTCATAACAGCACCTGCAAGGGTTCGTTCTACATCAGACTCTGGCCAGTAGTGGCTTCCCGGTACCACCACAAGTGCGGAGCGTTCTGTACTGCCCGCCAGAGGCACATACAAGTTTATACTTCCCTTTAGTTCGTCGAGCCAGGCGTCGCGGTGCAGCGGGTTAAAGTCCGAAACATGCGGTCGTACCACACGCAGGTGGAAAATATTTTCGCCAGTGTTGGGGTTGCGGGTAGTTAGTGGCAGTTGTAATTCTTCGGTTATGCGTGCCGTCATTGTTTCTGGATAAATCGGGAAATGAGCATAATCAATGGCCTTCGTATGCTCCAGCACTTTCAGATGCAGCTCCTGGTTTCCGTTTACCAGCTGGTGGTACTGGTCTATGCTAAAGCTCTCTGGTACAGCTATGCCTTCTTTGGCTAAAGCCTTAACAAATAGCTTTTTAAGGCCCTGCTTCAGTAGGCTGAACTGGCTGTCTCCCAGGAAAGGTACCACAGTATAGCCAACATCCCTCCAGCTTACCTGCGCTACTAGATTATCGTGCTGGTTTGCCAACACCAACTGTTCTCCGTAAGCACGCGGTCCGTCTATTTTAAAAGGTTGCTGTAACATATTCGTAGCTAAAAGCTTGTGCTGATTATACGCTCTACAAAGATAAGTCGAATAGATACGCAACCCGCCATTTTGCACTAATTTCTGGCTGCGTAGCTGAACTTCATACTTCCTTTTCGCCACATATTCGTATCTGTGGGTTACAGTATAAATTGGTAAAGAGCAGCTTTCGGTTTCCGTGGCTAACGGTGCGGTTTGCTGGGAAATATAGTTTTATTTCGTTCTTTTTCTGTTAGTTAGAAGTATGCATGCAGTGCAATACATACTTTACTCCTATAATTTCGTAAGCAATAGTTTGATAAGGCACCATGGTGAGTTTCCAGACGACGTGTTTCCAAATTGTTAACAGGTAAGGGTGCTTTATTGGCATTTATAAGTATATTTGACCTTTCATAATAAATTAGAACAAATGATCACAGCAGTAACCGCTTCCCGCGCAGAAGTCATCAAGTGGATGGAAGATTTCGTAAACGAGAAAATGTCTGAGTTCCTAAAGTCTGTAGAAGACAGCTGGCAACCAGCCGACCTTTTACCTGATGCTACCCTTGATACCTTTTTTAGTGAAGTAAAGGAACTGCGTGAGCGTGCCCGTGACCTGAGTTATGATCTATTAGCTGTACTGGTAGGCGATACCATCACAGAAGAGGCGCTGCCTACTTACGAAAGCTGGCTGATGACCATTGAAGGTCTGCCAAGCGACCCGAAGGGGCCATGGATGCGCTGGAACCGTGCCTGGACTGCCGAAGAAAACCGCCACGGCGACGTACTGAACCGTTACTTATACTTAACTGGCCGCATCAACATGCGCGAAATGGAGGCCTCTACGCAGTACCTGATCGCAGATGGTTTTGATCTGCAAACAGATAACGATCCTTACCGTTCGTTTGTGTATACTTCTTTCCAGGAAACAGCTACAAACATATCGCACCGCCGTGTTGCCCAGATTGCTAAAAAAGAAGGCGATAACATGCTGGCGAAGCTTTGTGGCCACGTTGCCGCCGATGAGGCAAGACACGCCAAAGCTTATAAATCGTTTGTTGGAAAAATTTTCGAAGCTGACCCGAACGAGATGATGCTGGCTTTTGAAGACATGATGCGCAAGAAAATCGTAATGCCTGCCCATTACATGCGTGAGCTAGGTGTGGATTTGGGTAAAACGTTCGGTCACTTTACAGATGCAGCACAGCGTATCGGTGTTTATACTTCTGCAGACTATACCGACATTCTGGATGGCCTGATTAAAGAGTGGAAAGTGGAAACTCTTACAGGCCTTAACGAAGCCGGTGAGCGTGCCCGTGATTATGTAATGGCCCTGCCAAATCGTTTAAAGCGCGTAGCTGAGCGTATGAAAGTGCCACAGTTAGAGTACAAGTTCCGTTGGATTGACTAAGCTGTAAGCTAAAGCATAAAGAAGAAGGGTTGGCCAAAAGCTAACCCTTTTTTGTACTTTATACTTTAGTTGTGAGGACTCTTCAGTTCTACTCCTGCACTTTTACTCCTTTCCAAAAGGCAACATAGTCCTTAATGTTTTCTGCTGCGTCTTTGGGCGAAGGGTAATACCAGGCAGCATCCGGGTTCACTTCTCCATCAACCTGAAGATGGTAATAACATGCCTCGCCTTTCCAATGGCATGAAGTGTTGGTGTCGCTTTGTTCAAAGTATTTTTTATTGATGCCATCTGGCGGAAAATAATGATTGCCCTCAATGACTATAGTTTGGTCACTTTCAGCAATTACGGTGTCATTCCATATCGCTTTCATAGATTCTTCGTTTTTAGTAAGTATGAGTTCTCTAGATAAGAGAGAGTAAATAAAATGTGTGCTAATAATACCTGCACCAGTTAAAGAACAATGTACACCATGTACTTGTTGTAATTAATATAATTCCTTTTTATGGCTTTAGGATATCGATTTACAGAGTATGTGCCGCCGCAGGACGATAAGCCTGGTTTTGAGTCGCTGCTGAAGATCTTCCTGCAACTGGTTACCATCAGTTCCGGTGATGTGGGAGAGGCGCTTAATTGGCTTAGTTCGCTGGATAAACAATATAACCTGACCGGCGATGAGTATGGCATCGGCGATTTTGTTGAGGACCTGAAAAAGAAAGGCTATCTTGATGAGAACCCGCAGGAGAAAGGTTCATTCCAGCTGACAGCCAGGAGCGAGCAAAGTATACGAAAGAGTGCTTTAGAAGAAATTTTTGGCAAACTGAAGAAAGGCAGCAAAGGCAGCCATGCTACTCCACATACTGGCATCGGCGACGAAGCCAGCACAGACCGCCGCGAGTACCGTTTCGGAGATGCGCTGGAGCAGATCTCCATGACAGACTCTATCCGGAATGCCCAGATAAACCACGGCATAGGCGACCTATGGCTAACAGAGCAGGACCTGGAGGTAACCGAGACAGAACACAAAACACAGTCTTCTACGGTGCTGATGATCGATATTTCGCACTCCATGATTCTGTATGGC
This sequence comes from Pontibacter sp. H249, assembly GCF_037892465.1. Lineage (NCBI taxonomy): Bacteria > Pseudomonadati > Bacteroidota > Cytophagia > Cytophagales > Hymenobacteraceae > Pontibacter > Pontibacter sp. H249. The sequence continues at coordinate 21,076 of NZ_JBBKTR010000020.1, forward strand.
GAAGACCGCATTACACCTGCCAAGAAAGTAGCCATGGCGCTGGCTGAGCTGGTGAAGCAGAAATACCCGAAAGATACGCTGGATGTGATTGTGTTTGGGAATGATGCCTGGCAGATAGAGATTAAAGACCTGCCATACTTAGAGGTAGGGCCATATCACACCAACACCGTTGCTGGTTTAGAGCTTGCCATGGATATCCTGCGCAAACGCAAAACCCCGAACAAGCAGATCTTCATGATAACCGACGGAAAGCCAACTTGCTTGAAAGAAGGGCTGCGATACTATAAAAACAGCTTCGGGTTGGATAGAAAGGTAGTTAACAAAACGCTGAACCTCGCTGCGCAGTGCCGTCGCCTCAAAATTCCCATCACTACTTTCATGATCGCATCAGACCCATACTTACAGCAATTCGTAGATGAATTTACAAAAGTAAATAACGGCCAGGCCTACTACAGCAGCCTGAAAGGATTGGGCCATCTGGTGTTTAAAGACTACGGCCGCAATCGAAAGAAAAGCTTTTAAGAGGAAAGCTCGGCAAGCTTATTGATTTTTGCGCTCAAGCTTAAGCCTGCGCACTATAAAATAGAAAAGGAGTGAACCGATAAAAATCAGCTGCATTGCGGTAGAGCTAATTATGTGGTTAATTCTTAGAAAAGCTGCTACAATAACGATTAATGCTTGAATTCCCAAAAGGATATCCTTATAAGAGATTGTTTTCATGGATTAAATATAAAGGTTTTGATAAGATCAACCTTCTATTAATATATAATATTTTCTAGTCATTGAGCTATAAAGAATGAACTACAGAGACATACCAGCCGAAAACTTATTGAAGATAAAAACGCTGGGCCAATTGAAAGGTGCCGGCTATGAGCCACAGAGTGTGAAGCAGGAACTTCGTCAGAACCTGATTAAAAAACTGCAGAGTAAAGAAGAGATTTTTCCGGGTATCTGGGGCTATGAGGAAACAGTGATTCCGGATATGCAGCGTGCCATACTTTCGATGCACCATATAAACCTGTTGGGTTTACGTGGGCAGGCCAAAACACGAATTGCCCGCCAGATGATAGACCTGCTGGATGAGTACATACCCGTAGTGCAAGGCTCTGAACTGAACGATGACCCCATGCAGCCGCTGTCGCGTTTTGCCAAAGATATGGTACACGAACACGGCGACGACACCCCTATTACCTGGCTGCACCGCTCAGACCGCTACACCGAAAAACTTGCTACACCCGATGTATCCGTAGCGGACTTAATTGGCGACGCTGACCCAATAAAAGCAGCGACCATGAAACTGCCTTACTCTGATGAGCGTGTTATCCATTTTGGATTGATTCCGCGTTCGCACAGAGGCATTTTTGTTATAAACGAGCTACCAGATTTGCAAGCGCGTATCCAGGTGTCGCTGTTTAACATTCTGCAGGAAGGCGATATACAGATACGCGGCTTCAAAGTGCGTTTGCCGTTGGATATTCAGTTTGTATTCACAGCCAACCCAGAAGACTATACTAACCGTGGCTCCATTGTAACGCCGCTAAAAGACCGTATTGATTCACAGATCATCACGCACTACCCGAAAACAATAGAAACAGGCAAAAAGATAACCAGTCAGGAGGCACACATCAAAGCCGAGCAGCAACAGCTGGTGCAAACCAACGACATTATCGGTGACCTGATAGAACAGGTAGCATTCGAGGCGCGTGAGAGTGAATATGTAGATGCTAAAAGCGGTGTTTCTGCCAGGTTAACCATATCAGCATACGAAAACCTGTTGAGTGCTGCCGAACGCCGGGCATTATTAAATGGTGAAAACAAAACTTATGTAAGAGTAGCCGATTTCCTGAACACTATACCTGCGGTAACCGGTAAAGTAGAGCTTGTGTATGAAGGAGAGCAGGAGGGGGCAGGCCATGTGGCGCAGGTGCTGATGGGTAAAGCCATCCGTACACAGTTTCTGAAGTACTTCCCTGACCCAGACAAAGCTAAAAAAGCAAAAGAAGGCAATACTTACAAAGCGATTACCGATTGGTTTGGCGATGGGAATACAGTTGATATTCTTAATGATGCCTCCACAGCAGATTATAAAAAAGCATTATACAAAGTGCCGGGTCTGCAAGAGTTAGTAGAGAAGCATCAGTCTAAAGCTAAAGGCGACGAAAAGCTTTTTTTGATGGAGTTTGCGTTGCACGGCCTGGCCGAGCACAGCCAGCTTAGTAAGAATCGCCTCAGTACCGGCCTGCAGTTTAAAGACCTGCTCAGTGGTATGTTTTCGATGCCCACCTTCGGAGACGAAGAGGAAGAAGACTATTAGGAGTTAGAGAGTTTGTGAGTTAGAGAGTTTAGGACTGACTCCGTATTATGTAGAGGCGCAATATTTTGCGCCTCTTTTTTTGTTTTCACCATACTTTATACTTCCTCTACAAGTGCAGCAGTTATACTTTCCCATTCCTCTTCCAGCGTTTGCTGCGGCCTTTTCTTGCCTGCTCTGCTGTACCAGTAATCTGCATTCCAGGTGTCTCCTTCTTTATGGTGTAGGTAGGCGTGTATCCAAGCGGCGTTTTTATCAGGCAGGTCCTGTATCAGTACATGTGCTTTATCCCAGTTACCATTTGCCTCGTGCCACAGCGCCTGCAGGTACACCGGTACACCAGCCGGAGGAGTTGCATTAGTTAAGCTTTGTTTAAAGGTTTGCAGGTTCATGGAATTATTTAGCTTAATTCATACTTACATACGGGCCCGATTTTCCATGGGTAAGATGCAGAAGTATACAAAGCGGTTTACTGGCACAGCAACGTTATACTTTTGAGCTAGCCTCACCACGGTGCCATTCTGGTACTCGATCTCAGAAGGTTTGCCTTCCCATACATCCCTAGTAAGCGAGGCAGTAGAGTTAGGTGGCAGCGATTCGAAGCTAAACATGATGTTAGCCACCAGGTCAGGCTCTATACTGATGCCAATACGTTGCGACAAAGTATAAATCTCGGTTAGCAACTCTACCATCAGCTGTCTTGTTTGAGGTACCTCCAGCACCTGATCATAAGTAGATCGCGTTACTGCAAGTAAACCGCTCACACAAATCCCTATAAACTTTTTCCAGAGCTCAGCTTGTATATTGGTGGTTGCTTTGGCTGTGATTCCTGCCTGTTCCAGTGTTTGCTGCAGTTGTTGTACCCGATCTGTTTGTGTATTATCCAGCTCCCCGAAAATGATAGTCGGCTCTACGCCGAAATGGTTGATAACACCCGGTGCTTCTATTTTACTGATGATGCGGCAAAGTCCGCCAAGTATGTTTTGCTGGGGCAGGTGTTCGGCCAACTCCTCTGCGGCAAGCACACCATTCTGCATGGGTAAGACAAGTGTATTTTCGGTAACAATTGCTTTTAGCTCTGCTGCAGTTTCTTTTACCTGCCATGCTTTAACGCACACCATCACCAAGTCTACGGGTCCAATAGCTCGTATTTTATCAGTGATATTTACCTTGTCAAGTTTCAGATCACCGTTTATACTTTTAACTGTGAGGCCATTTGTTTGCATAGCCTGCAGGTGTTTACCTCTTGCCAGAAAAGTAACGTCGTGTCCGGCCTGTGCCAATTTAGCACCAAAATATCCGCCTACGCCGCCTGTGCCAATAATTGCAATCTTCATGAGTTTGTCTTTCTTGTTTAAGCTACTATAGATAGCTTATATGTCTTTTTTAGAGAAATTACCTGAAACGCTTATACCACAACCAGGTTTTCCCTGATGCCGGCTTTTCGCTTCCATGCTAAAACAATTGTCAGTACTATTAACACGCGAATAGCTGTAAATATTAATTCACCGGTAGGTTCTAAGTTAGCAGGATAAGCCAAGTTGGCCATTAGGTGCAAAAGTATGGCGCCAAGTATACTTCGGTTGGTGTTGTTATATACCCAGGTAAACACAAACGAAAGCATGATCAACTGGAAAGACCAAGACCAGAACTGATAGCCAAAGCCCTTAGCATGTTGCGAGGTGCCCTCTATAAAGAACAGTGGCAGGTGCCAGAGAATCCAAAAAATGCCAAGAACGATGCTGCCGCCTATAGCGCCATACTTTTGCTGCAGTGGGTCGAGTACGTAGCCGCGCCAGCCAAGCTCTTCAGAAACAGGTCCGGCCATAACCATAACAAAGGCAAACAGCAGTACAGCCGAAAATGAATCGAGGCCGCTAAACAGGCTTGCAACCGGGGGTTGTGTGCCTCCAAAGTATGAATAGATAAAGTAGCCAAGCAAATAAATGGCCGGGAAGAAAAAAAGTATGACTAAATACCACCCCCAAGTTATTCGTTTAAAGCTGATCACACGGTTCCAGAAGTCTTGTTTGGCTGCAGGGTTGCCGTAGCGGTGCACCAGGTAAATAGCAGCAAAAGTTGGCCCAAACGCACCAAGTATAAGTAGCGGCAGCAACAGGTAACCGGGTAATGGCAGCGCTAGCATTGCCCCCCACACAACCCACGACAAAGCGAAGCTAAGCGTAAAGAATCCCCAAATACTAGATAGGGCAGTATGCTGTATAAGTGGCTTTTCCATGATGCAATAGCTTAGGTTGAACTACAATATAGCGAAAGCTACATACTTTAGCACGTAAACAGTGCGGTGTTATAATTTTGCTTTTGCTGCATGTACACAAAAAAACAGGGAACATCATGTTCCCTGTTTTTTTGTGGGCTCAATATTTTACAGCTTTTATAGGCTCTTTTCCTTTACCACCTTTTCGGCTAGCTTAAGCGCGTCGTACGCATTTACAACACCGCCGGTGGCAGACAAAGTAGAGAATTTAGTTGTCTTTTTACCCTTCTCTTCAGTTGGGTAGTATACTTTTAGCTTCGGATACTTTGTAGATGACTGAAGCAGCACATCTTTCAGTTCGGCGGCAGTTAGCTCAGGATAATACGACCAAACCAACGCGGCAACACCCGATACAACAGGGCTAGCGAAGCTGGTGCCATCCATTTTATCATACTTATTCCCAGGAGCCAACAGCACTAAGTCTACGCCAGGTGCAAATATGTCTACATTATCCTTCCCGTAGTTTGAGAAATCCCCTACAAACGTTTTATCAAGGTTTTTAGAGGTGGCGCCAACCTCTAGCCAGGTGCTGGCACGGGTACCGTCCTGAAGTTGCTTTGTCGGGAAATTATCGGTGTTGTCGATGTTTTTGGCGTCGTTACCAGCTGCATGTACTAGTAGCACGTTTTTAGACTCTGCATACTTTACAGCCTCATCTACAAAGTGCTTCTGCGGCGAAAAGTCTTTGCCAAAACTCATGTTAATAATATGAGCACCGTTATCTACTGCATAGCGTATGGCCAGAGCAATGTCTTTGTCGCGTTCATCGCCGCTTGGTACAGCGCGCAGCGCCATTATCTCTGCATGTTCGGCAATACCATCTATGCCTATTCCGTTGCCTCTGATACCTGCAATGATGCCAGAAACAGGTGTGCCGTGGTCAGCTCTTGGGCCAATCACATCGCTGTTGCCATACATTGTGTCGTTAATATCTTCAGGGTTATCGGCTAGTATTTCTGATCTTGGGTCGAACTCAGGGTTTAGGTGATAGTTAACATACTTATCAATATGATCCTTATATGCTTTAAACGATTCTGGTGTAAAGCCCTGGTTATACTTTTGCACCAGCCAGCCTTTCGCACGTGCCAGGTCTTGGTTCTGAGTTGAGATTGCCTTTAGTTCTTGCACCGTATAAGTATCTTTGCCCAGGTGTTTTGTAACCAAATTCTCGCAATGCTCTAACACTTCGGCAAATGCATCCAGGTTCTCCTTCGTTTTTAGGCGTTCGGTTAGCTCTTTCTCGTAATTTTTGCGGGTAGTAAGGTAAGTGTTATATTCCTTTTGCTCTGCCTCAGAAAGGCCTTGTGCAGAAGTTACAGTGTTATACTTTGGTGCCAGTTTGCGCAGCATACGCACATACTCGTACGTTTCGAACTCTATGTTCTCGCCAGCAGCATTGCCCAAAAAGCCCCAGCCGTGTACATCATCAACGTAGCCGTTGTTATCATCATCAATGCCATTACCGGCAATTTCATTTTTATTTACCCAGATCCTGCCCTGCAACTCTTCGTGGTTTATATCGGTGCCGCTATCAATTACAGCTACCACTACTTTTTTCTTAGGTTGTTTAGATGCCAGTAGTTCGTTATAAGCACGGTTTACGCTAACACCAGGTACTTTATCCAGCATGGCATCCAAGTTATACCAGTTGTGGTAGGCCTTGTCTATTTCAGAAACCGACGATACGCCATCCTGGGCAAAGGCCAGCGAACCACTAAGTAAAAAGAGGGCAGCAGTTGCTCTTATGTGGCGAATAAGGTTTGTTCTCATACTTTATTATGACTTTATTTAAATAACTTAAAGCTGTATAGTAATCATATATTCACTGATATTGATGCTAAAGTTATGATACGTACTATACAGAAGGTTTGCTTTTAATAATATTCGTACTGATATCTGATAATTTGTATTGGTCTTTTCTTTTTACGCTCCCAAACTTCTACCTGACTAATTTCACCTTTTTCGTTGAAAGTGTTTACATATTTATATAATAACCTACCTCTCCCGTTATAGTCAATCCTTTCCGTTTCATTTCCCTGTTCATCATACTTAAAAGCAATTATTGTTTTTCTATTGTTTAGCATATCCTTGAGAATTGTATGCTCCACCAGGTTGTTAGTGTTCTTCATTATAGTTTCTTCTAACCTGAGCTTATTACTTACTTCATCGAATATCCTTATTATTTGTAATTTTTCTGATGAATTAGCCTCAGAATAATTAAACAATGCAGTGCTTGAGGAGGATGCATAAGGTAATACAACATTGTTGGGTTTTATACTTTCATCCTGAAGTGTGTTAACTGTGGAAGTAATTTTTGGTTTAAGGAATTCTACCTTTATTGCTTTCAAATCAGTCTGTCTATTATACATTCTAAGATCTACTCTATTTCCGAATTCATCATAGGTGTATATTATTTCCTGATGAAAATAGTACCCCGTAATATTTTTAGATACTCCTTTACTGTCAATTGATATCAACTTCCCCTGCCCGTCATAATTATATTCATCAATTTTAATCGCGTTACGATCTGTGTATATATGGTAAAAAGGGTTATAGGTTCTGTATTTGATCAGATTGCCTTTAGAGGTATAAAATGCCTCCGCTTTAAGCTCAAAATCTACATTTTTATTTTTATTAGGAATGCTAACAAGCATCTTAATGGACTGGATATGATTTGCTGATCTAAAGCTTTCATAATTCTTATCCTTCATCCAAATTAAGTCAATTTGACCAAAGCAACTTGTTTTTAGCAGAAGTAATAGTGAACTTATAAGAAGGGTTTTAAGCATTAGTAAGAGTATTAAGTTCGTTGGCTTATATAGTATAAAGAATGATTAATATGGTAGTTAGTAAATTATTAATAAGCTCTAAGGCAAACAGAAAAAAACAACAGTAGAACACTTTTGCTTTTCTTATTAGATTATCATCCTGTATTCTTTTTTGTGCAGCATTAAATATGCCAATTTGTTAATATTTTATTAATTAAGAATAAAAATCAATCTATTTCTTTTGTATGAAACGAGCAGATTCTCTGATAAAGGGAATAAGGTCATAATGCTTATAATATAAAAAGCCCCGCTAAAACTAAATTTAACGGGGCTTCAAAATAGATAAAGTGCTATACTATGCTGGTTCTTGTACAGGTGGGTGCAGCTGATTTTCAGTTCTGGCTACCATCATGGCTACTGTGGCATCGCCAGTAACATTCACTACCGTACGGCACATATCAAGGAGGCGGTCAGGGGCAAGTATAAGCGCGATGCCTTCTACGGGTATTCCTGCCTGCTGTAGCACGATTACCAGCATAATAGTGCCGGCACCTGGCACTGCGGCTGCTCCAATAGAGGCAAGTGTTGCGGTTAGCACTATCCCAATCTGTGTCATCAGGTCGAGGTCCATACCATAGGCTTGAGCAATAAAAACGGCAGCTACAGCTTGGTAGAGGCTGGTGCCATCCATGTTAATGGTTGCACCCAGGGGCAATACAAAACTGGTAATTTCTTTGTTGATGCCAAGGTTCTGCTCGCAACGCTCCATCGTAACGGGTAGAGTGGCAGCACTGGATGAGGTGGAGAAAGCCAGCATTTGGGCCGGAAAAATCCCTCTGAAAAAGTCTTTGTACTTAGTTTTGCCAACTGTAGTAACTAACAGCGGGTAAGCTACTGTAATCATCAAGGCAAGGCCTATCAGCACGACAACGCAGTAGTAACCGAGCACCATCAGTAGTTCTACGGCCGCTCCTGGGTCGTTGCCTGCAAACTCTACCACAAGGCCAGCTAACAATGCAAACACGCCATAAGGTGCAAATTTCATGATGATGTCCACTATCTTCAGGATCACCATATTTACTCCTTCAAAGAAGGCGTTGACGGGAGAAGCCTTATCAGAGGGTATCATAATGAGCGCAATACCAAAGAGCAACGCAAAAAAGATTACCTGCAGCATACTGCCGTTATTCGAGAGTGCACCAAAAATATTATCAGGCACAATATCGATAAGCGGTTGCAGCGGCCCCTGTTGTTCCATGGCAGCGGCGTTGCTTGATTTTTCGGTGGTGGTAGTGGCAAACTGTTCTTTAAATTCTTCGCGCTTTTCTGGAGAGAAGGCTTTGCCAGGCTCAAAAATGTTTACCAGTACCAAACCCATGGTTACGGCCAATACAGTAGTGCCGAGGTAAATGCCTACGGTTTTAGAGCCAATGCGCGAAAGCTTACTAATGTCGCTGAGGCTGGATACGCCGGTAATAAGCGATACAAGTACAAGTGGTACAGCAATAAGCTTTAGCAGGTTGATAAAGATGGTGCCGAAAGGCTTGAGCCAGTCCAGGGTGAACTCGACAAGGCCGTAGGAACTGGCGAGTATGCCCCACAGCACACCAAGTGTCATGCCGATGAGGATCTGCCAATGTAGCGCAAGTTTTTTCATGTTGCCAGAGTGAGGGCTAGTTGATAGTAGTAGCCTCTGATAATATTATGTGTAAGTATGATAAAACAAAGCCTGATAATACAAAAGTGGGACAAGCGAAGCAGGAATCTCCTCAGCAAACCCCAATAGGCCTTAGGGTAAATTTAAAGATAATTACTCAGGATTGAAGGGTATTGTTAGAAAGTTGCCTTATAACCTGCTAAAAGTGCAGCGCTTTTTGCGAGGTATACAACAAAAAAGCCGCTGTTAAAGCGGCTTTTTTGTTGCTTGTTGATTTTAGGTTATCGGCCAATGATCTTATAATCAGGAGCGCGATCAGCTAATAACCAACATCAAATAAATCACTATTCCTCGTTCACGACGATTTTCTCAATCTTGTCGTTGGCTTTGATCTGGTCGATTACATCCAGGCCTTCCACTACTTTACCAAAACAAGTGTGGTTACGGTCTAGGTGTGCAGTGTTTTTGCGGCTGTGGCAAATAAAGAACTGAGACCCGCCAGTATTGCGGCCAGCATGTGCCATACTTAGCACACCACGATCGTGAAACTGGTTTTCGCCAGTAAGCTCACAGTCAATTTTATAGCCTGGGCCACCTGTGCCTGCTACTCCTTTAGCACCTTCACGTGAGTTAGGGCATCCTCCCTGGATCACGAAATCCGGAATAACACGATGGAACGTAAGGCCGTCGTAAAAGCCTTTGTTGGCAAGATCTATAAAGTTCTGTACTGTTTTAGGAGCGTCTTTCTCGTAGAACTCTACTTTCATAACACCCTTGCCAGTATGGATTTCTGCAGTTTTCATGGTTTATTCTTTTTTGTAAAACAATGTTGATAACAAAAGTACGGATTTTATAGTTTAAGAAAATTATCTGGCGCTGTATATGCGCTAACGCGAGATTAAGTAAAACCTGATAGCTATGAGAAGAATAAACATGTATGTACTTACAGGCGCTTTGTTGTGCAGCCTACTGTTGCTGGGCTGTGGCGGTGCCGACGACAGTAGAAATGAAAATCCGATGCAGGAAGAACGGAGCAGGCCAAACCTAGGGTCGCAGCCCGAAGCAAGGGGAACAGAGCAAAATACAGATGGCAGGCAGGCAGGAGAGGGCCAGATGGGAGGAGAGCGTGTAGACCCAACTGCAACAGGCTCTGAACTTGGTGGCAGAGAAATGATGCCTACTCAAAACATTGTTGAAAATATCTCATCATCACCAAACCTGGTTACGTTTGCATCTGTTGTTCGCAAGGCCGAATTAGTAAGAACATTGAATGGAACCGGACCTTACACTGTTTTTGCGCCTGATAACGACTCTTTTGAGGCTTTACAGAAAGATGTGCTAGATGGCCTGATGAAAGATGAGAATAGAAAGGAGTTGGTAAACCTGATAAATAACCACATAATTGCCGGTAAACTTACTGCCGATAATCTTCAGGATGGAGCCATGCTAAAAACTATAGGCGGGCAGCAGTTAAAGGTGTCGAAACGTGGGCAGGATATTATGGTTGAAGGAGCTAAAGTTACGATGCCCAACAATATGAGCGAAAACGGGGTAGTGCATGTAATAAATAAGGTACTACAGCCAGTACAGGCGCAGTAAAGTATAAACAATACTATTGCAAGGGCAGGTAAACTAAATTTACCTGCCCTTGCTGTTTTATTAGAATGGGTTAGTTGCCCAAACGGCCAATTCCGGTATAAAGCCACGGTCATCCATCTTCAGAACACTTTTTATAGCCCAGGCTATTTCTTCTCCTCTAAGTTTATTAGGCTGGCTGTCGCGTTCTTCTCTGTCGGGGTTGCCGAATGCTGTGGTTACTTCGCTTGGGTTTATTAGCATAACACGTACGTTGTGGCGTCGCAGCTCTTTTTGCCAGCTCTGGGTCATACTTTTAAGGGCTGCTTTAGACGAGGCATAAACTGAGCCTCCCTCGTAGCCATTACCGCTGGCTGTAGAACCAATGTTGATGATGTTGCCGTAGTTCTGCTTTTTAAATATCTTAGCTGCTCTTGCCGCCATCATGGCTGCACCAAATACATTAACACGGTATACTTGCTCAAAATCCTCTACTGTCAGTTCTTCTAGTGGCTTAGACAGACCTATTCCAGCATTATTTATCAGCACATCCAGCCGGCCGAACTCCTCCATAAATGTCTGGAAAGTATGGCGTACATCATCGGGGTTGGCTACGTCTGCAGTTATAGGCATAGCCCCAATATCCCGGGCTGCTTTTAAGGTACGCTTTTCGTCGCGGCCTGTAATAGCTACGTTGGCTCCGCTTTCTATTAGTAGTTTAGCTGTGGCATGGCCAATGCCTAAGGTGCCGCCTGTAATCAGGATGTTCGCGTTGTTGAGTTTCATAGTAGGAGGTAAGGTGTTAGGTTTAGCTTAGACTAACGCAGGTGGTGAGGAATTGTTGATTGTTGGGTTTTGGACCCGGTGCGGCAAAAAAAAGACGCAAAATATTGCGTCTCTACATTTATACTTCTATAACTCCCAAACTATTTCCTATTGTCCTGGCCGTGTAGCATGCTCAGGTAGCTTTCGTAGCGGGTAAGTGAAATTTCGTTATGGCGTACGGCTTCTATTACGGCGCAACCCGGTTCGTTAAAGTGGGTGCAGTTGTTAAAGCGGCATTGATTTAATCTTTCGCGCATCTCCGGGAAATAATGGCTTAGTTCCGTTGCAGGGATGTCTACAATGCCTAGCTCTTTTATGCCAGGAGTATCAATAATATAAGTATCCTTATCTACCTCAAACATTTCTGCGAAAGTGGTGGTATGTACGCCTTTATCAGAAAAGTCAGAAATCTCAGAAGTTTTAAGCTCCAGGTCAGGCACAATCAGGTTGATAAGTGTGGACTTGCCTACACCGGAGTGGCCAGAGAGCAAGGTTGTTTTACTGTGCAGCAGTTTTTTTAACTCGTCTAAACCTTCTTTTGTTTTTGCAGAAACAGCCAGTGTTTTATAGCCTATTTGCTCATACATGTAGCTGATCTGGCGCTGATAATCCCGCATCTCGTCGTCGTACATATCGGTTTTGTTGTACACGATGATAGTTGGGATGTCGTAAGCTTCGGCAGTTACCAGGAAACGATCTATAAAGCCGAAAGAAGTTCTAGGCGACACCAACGTAACAATGAGCATGGCTAGATCCAGGTTGGCGGCTATAATATGTGAATAAGCCGTTTTGTGGGTGCTCTGGCGGATGATGTAGTTCTCGCGGTCTTGTATTGTATTGATGACGGCAGTGTCCTCTCCGGTTTCTTCCAGGTCAAACGCTACTTTGTCGCCAACAGCAAGCGGGTTGCTTACCTTCATGCCTTTTAGTTTAAACTTGCCGCGCAGGCGGGCACGGTGCAACTTACCTTCCTCGTCGCGTACCAAGTACCACGATCCCGTTGATTTTACTACAACTCCTTTCATGTATTCTTTTTAAGCAGTGCACTTACATCGGCCATAATTTTGGCAGTAGCGCCGGCTTGCTCTTGTACGTATGTTTTTTCATTGCTGGTTATACTTTGGCGAAGGCCCGGTGTGGTATGTACCTCCTCAAACACCTGCAACAACTCCTGACTGTTATTTACCGGGAAAGCACAGCCAATATCTACTAAATCTATTGCCTCCTGAAACTTGCTATACTTCGGGCCGAAGAATAACGGCAATCCAAACACAGCAGCCTCTAAAGTATTATGCAGCCCTTTGCCAAAAGCACCGCCAATGTAGGCATAAGTACCATAACTGTATAGCGACGAAAGCATGCCAATGTTATCAATTACCAGCACGTTATACTCGGCGGCGTCTGCCTCATTCACTTTTGAGAAGCGTATTGCACTAACATCGCCGAGGCCTTGCATGACAGCAGTTATACTTGCCTCATTTACCTCGTGCGGTGCAATGATGAATTTTATGCGTTGGTTATACTTTTGTATGAGCGGCAACAACACTTCCATATCAGCTGGCCAACTGCTGCCTACCATAAACACCTCTTTGCCGGCTGCAAAAGCCTCTACCACTGGCATGGTTTTTACACTTGCCGCAGTTTGCAAAACTCTATCAAAACGGGTGTCGCCGGCTATACTTGCCTGTGCAATACCAATGCGCTTTAGCAGCTGTAAAGATGTTTTGTTCTGAGTATAAATGTGTGTGAAGCGCCGCAGCATGTTACGGTTAAACTCACCATATGGCTTAAAGAAAACCTGGTCTCCCCGAAAAATAGCTGAGATAGAAAGTATAGGTATGTTGCGCTGCTGTAGCTCCTGCAGGTAGTAGTGCCAGAACTCATACTTTACAAAAATAGCCAGCTCTGGTTCCGTAACCTCTAAAAACTGTTTCGCATTTTGTTCGCTATCTAGGGGCAGGTAAAAGATGTAATCGGCACCGGGGTAATTCTTGCGAATTTCGTACCCAGAAGGAGAGAAGAAAGTAAGCAGAATCTTATACTCCGGGTGCACCTCTTTGAAAGCCTCCATCACAGGGCGACCCTGCTCAAACTCGCCTAGCGAAGCACAATGAAACCATGCCACAGGCGCCTGGTTACCAGCAAAAGCTTGCTTTAGCTTCTGGAACTGCTGCTCACGCCCCTGCCGCATTAGTTTAGCTTTCTCGTTAAAAGGAGAAGCAAGCGCAATGGCAGCCTGGTAAGCTTTTAAGCCGATGTCGTAAAGTAACTTCAAATGTTATACTTTGTTGTAATACAAAGACCTCGCAGCGTCCGGAGGTCCTGCGAGCGTCTGGTGCTACAAATATAGTGGATTACGGAGGGATAGTTGTTGGATGTGAAGTAGTTTGTGGGAACAATTACATTACTGCTTTAATAGCTGGTAGATTTATAATATATTGATAATACATTGTTTTAAAGTTTCGACTATATACAAGTATAAGCAGCAATTTGACTCTACTGATGTACAGCTGCTTCTGCCGCACAGTACGAACGTCTGGTACAAGAGGTCTGAGAACTTCTTTAAGCCCGTAGTGCTTATTCATACGAACAGGCTGAGTTGCTGGAAGATCGTAAGAGATATGAATGGGAGCTCACCGGCATGCGGGAGAGGATCAAAAAACACAAAGAACAATACTACCTGGAAGAAAGTAAGAAAGATAAAAAACGGCTATATAACCTATTTGATAATGTAAGCGAGATGACCCAGGCGAAATCTATTGCCATGGGAGCCAATAACTATCAACTAACAGAGTTAGAGAATAATCTTACACAAATTATAAAGTATGATGCCCCTAACATCTATATTGGGTTCAGGTGTATTGCTGAGTTTGAATAGAAAATTGCTGAAGCTTACTACTAAATAACCATGAGTATCCAAAAAGCCTATAACAGCTGGGCCTCGCAGTACGACACAAACAAAAACAGAACCCGTGATCTGGAGGCTGTGGCTTTACGCACTACCTTATCAACTATACCTTTCGAAACCTGCTTAGAGATTGGCTGCGGCACAGGCAAAAACACAGAGTGGCTGGTGCGAAAGGCGCTGCATGTAACAGCGGTGGACCTATCAGAGGAGATGCTGGAGCGGGCAAAGAAAAAGGTAAACTCTAATAAAGTAGAGTTCATCCAAGCAGACATCACAAAAGATTGGAGCTTTAAAACCGGGCAGTACGACTTGGTAAGCTTTAGCCTGGTACTGGAGCACATACAGGATTTAAATCATACTTTTAAAGAGGTAGCTGGTGCTCTAAAACTTGGTGGTCATGTTTACATCGGCGAACTTCATCCCTTTAAGCAGTACAGCGGCACCAAAGCTAGATTTGATACCGAAGAGGGCAGGCAGGAGGCAGAATGCTATACCCATAACATTTCTGATTTTATACTGGCAGCCAGAAAGTACCGCCTGAAAATGATAGACCTGAACGAGTACTTCGACGACAACGACAGAACCAGCATCCCACGCATACTTACTGTACTTTTGCAGAAGGTGTAGTGCAATCTATTTTCTTAATTTTATACTTCAGAACAAAATTTAACTAAATGAAAATGTTATTAGCAGTAGGAGCAGGTAGTTTTATTGGCGGCTCTTTTAGGTACCTGCTGGCACTACTTATCCAGAATAGATCTGCTGTTGCATTCCCTTTTGCTACACTTACAGTAAATATTGTAGGCTGCTTTTTGATAGGGTTAGTTTTTGGATTGGGAGTTAAAGGCAACATATCGCCGGAGTGGCGCTTGTTTCTGGCCACAGGTATACTTGGTGGTTTTACTACCTTCTCGGCGTTTTCTTACGAATCAGTTAACATGCTGCAGAGCGGGCAGGTAGGGAGTGCACTTACATATATTCTAGCGAGTGTGCTTTTAGGGTTACTTGCTACGTTTGCCGGCTTATGGTTGGTTAAGCTGGTATAAGTATAAAAAGTATAAAATAAAAAGCCCCGACACATGCCGGGGCTTTTCTGTTATTTAAGAAGCTATTAAAGCCTAGTGCTTTGCAAGGTAGTTAGATACACCTTCTTTAGTAGCCTGCATTGCCTCTTTGCCTTCAGACCAGTTTGCAGGGCAAACTTCGCCTTTCTCTTCAAAGTACTGCAGCGCATCTACCATACGAAGAGCCTCGTCGATAGAACGGCCAAGCGGAAGGTCGTTTACAACCTGGTGGCGTACTACACCTTCTTTATCGATCAGGAACAGGCCGCGGTAAGCAACCGGCTCGCCAACAAATACAGACTCGCCTTCTTCGTTGTAATCGTAATAGCCAGCTAAAACGTCGTAATTCTGAGCGATAGTTTTAGAAGCGTCTGCTACAAGTGGGTAGTTTACACCTGAAATACCACCCTGCTCGCGCGGAGTGTTCAGCCATGCGAAGTGAGAGAAATGCGTGTCGGTAGAGCAACCTACTACAGCTACACCTTTGCGCTCAAACTCTTCCATTCTGTCCTGGAAAGCGATGATCTCAGTTGGGCACACAAACGTGAAATCCATAGGGTAGAAGTAGAATAATACGTGCTTCTTGCCAATGTACTGCTCCAGTGAGAAGTTCTCTACAAATTCTCCGTTTTCAACGGCTGTTGCTTTAAAAGAAGGTGCTTTTTTACCTACTAATACTGCCATGTGTTTATTTAGTTTTTGGTTAAAAATTCTATTTAGATACTCGTGTTATACTTATTTGCTTATCAGGCTCCACCTTATTACCCGTTAGCTGTACCGAAAAACCCTTAATCTCAAAGTTCTCCAGCTTTCGTTTGCTAAAGAAGTCTTGTAAAAGCTGCTCCAGTTCCGCATCCTCAAAGTCAACAATCTCTTTTGTTTTGCTGCAAAAGATGTGGTTGTGCGTGTGAGTATTGGCATCATAACGCTTGCCGCCTTCTTGGGAAAGCGCGCGTTTTATGAGACCAGTTTCTACAAATGTGTCCAGCGTTTTGTAAACCGTACCCAGCGATATACTTGGGTTTGCCGGCTTCAGGCGCTGAAACACATCTTCGGCGGTAGGGTGGTGCCCATGCAACTCCATTACCGACTCGAACACAACAATGCGCTGATGTGTAGCCTTTAAGCCACCATCTAAAAGGCGCTGCCGTAATTCGTCTCGTGTCAGGTTTTGTTGCATACCAGATAAGAATGTTTCTTAACTAGGAATAGTTCCTGCAAAGGTAAAAGGATTAATTAAACTTTGAAAGGTAAAGCATAAAGGTTATTAGTGAATTAAGGAACTTTAGGTGTGGAAGAGAATGAATGTCTGCCGCATAATAAAAAAGCTGCCCTCCTAAACCAAGGAGGGCAGCTGAGAGCAGTTAACAGGAAAATCAAATACAGACTTCCTGAACTTAATTTATCTTCCCTTAAACTCAGGTTTACGTTTTTCTACAAAAGCGTTCATACCTTCAGTTTGATCTTCGGAGGCGAAGCAGAGGTAGAAGTTCTTGCGCTCAAAGTATAAGCCTTCATCTAAGTTAGTTTCAAAAGAGCGGTTTACAGCCTCTTTAGCCAGTTTAGCTGCTACCGGCGACATTTTGGCAATCTCGCCTGCTAGCTTAAAGGCTTCGTCTAAATAAAGCTCAACGGGCACCACACGGTTTACAAGGCCATGCCTCTCTGCCTCGTCCGCAGTCATAAATTTACCTGTTAGCACCATCTCCATGGCTTTTGCTTTGCCTATGGCTTTTGTTAAGCGCTGCGTACCACCTGCTCCCGGCATTACACCTATTTTAATTTCGGGCTGGCCAAACTGTGCCGTCTCAGAGGCTACAATCATGTCGCAGGTCATAGCTAGTTCGCAACCTCCACCCAAAGCGAAGCCTGAAACGGCTGCAATAATTGGTTTTTTCGTTTTGCGTATCTGGTCCCAGGTAGAGAACTGGTCGATGTTGAGCATATCAATGGCAGTTTTACCGGCCATCTGTTTAATATCTGCACCGGCGGCAAAAGCACGTTCATTCCCTGTGATGATAATAGCACGTACTTGGTCGTTATCGTCTAGTTCTTTAAGAGCATCGCGCAATTCTCCCATCAATTGTAGGTTAAGCGCATTAAGCTCTTTTGGTCTGTTTAACTGGATTAAGGCTACGTGTGGCTGTGCCTCTGGCGTTACAAGTATAAATTCCATGGATTTTATTTTGTGATCAAGCATTAAAGAAAGCCTTAAGTTACAGGTTTTAGCTCAACCATAAAAAAAGCCCAACTAGTGGGCTTATATTTTAAATAGAAGTTTTACCTGTTTTCTTTTGGCTAACTACCCTGTAGTAAGTATCCTGTTCCTGTACGTTATCTGTTGTGGCAGATGGACTGTACTGCTGTACGTTTTTCGCATTTGCAGGTAGCACAACCTTATTTGATCTTAAAAAAACGCTTGTTAACAGAAGAGCGAACAAAAGTATAAGTTTAAAGATAAATGAGGGTGTAAGTTTTTCAGCCATTTGCATACTAACAGGGTTTCGGATCTTTATAACAGGCCTATGTATACGCAAAGTAAATATAAAGTTTTGGTAATATAATTATATTTTTAAAATAAAATTTTAATGAAGTTTATGTTTAATTGTATTAAATTTATCTGCAAACTAATTGGAATGTAGTTCTAGTGCGTTGTTCTAGTAATATTTCCTTATCGGCTGATAGCTTATTTATGCTATTGTTATCATAGTTTTTAACGGTAAACAGCCTTAGTCCTGTGTTATAATGAATAACAAACTGATCGTTTAGCGTTTGAATAAGGCGGTGCAGCCGCTCTTGATTGTAGTCTGTGCAAATAGAAAACGAGATAGCTGAGTTTTGCATTAGGTTAATTTTAAGGCGCAACTCAGATAATGCATTAAATATAGTGCCCAAGTTTTTTTCAGATATAAACGTAAAATCCTTCACGCTAAATGATATCAGGCACTGGTTTTCTTTGATGATATAAGCAGGAGCAAGCACTTCAAAGCGGCAATTACAAATTTTAGTGCCCTCAGCAGCAGGGTTCAGAAAAGATTTTACATAAAGAGGGATAAGCTTATTTGCTAAAGGCTTTATAGTTTTCGGGTGTATCACAGAGGCGCCATAATAGGCCATCTCTACAGTTTCCTGGTACGATATTTCAGGATAGCGTATTGTATCAGTAAAATATTTAGGGTCAGCATTTAATAGTCCTTCTACATCTTTCCAGATGTACATAGCCTCTGCATCCAGACAGTAGGCAAATATGGCAGCACTAAAGTCTGAACCCTCACGCCCCAGTGTAGTAGTAAAGCCGTTATTAGTGCCACCTAAAAAGCCTTGTGTTACAATCAGCTGGTTCTGCAATATCTCCGGCAGGTCACGTTTTATGGTACGCTCCGTCCAATTCCAGTCTACTCTGCCTTCGCGCCACGAGGTATCTGTATTAATGTACTTGCGGCTGTCAATCCAGGTGTTTTGTAAACTTTGGTTTGTTAAAAAATAATGGAGTATAGTAGACGAAAATAATTCTCCGAAACTTACCACCTGATCGTAAAATTTATCGTATGAAGCCCCGGATGGAACAGTTTGTAAGCTCTGCTGCAGTTGTAAAAATAAATGCTCCAGGCGCTCATGCACAGGGTTGCTCTCACTGGCAAATAGCTCCTCTACCACCTCACGATGGTAAGCAAGGCACTGCTGGTATTCTTTATCAAAAGGCTCGCCTTTGTGGGCCAAATCAAAGATATGCTCCAGCGCATTGGTTGTTTTACCCATTGCCGATACTACCAGCAAAAGCTGCTTATCGCCACCAAAGGTTTTAATGATATGTGCTATGTTTCGAAACGCCTCAGCACTTTTAACTGATGCGCCGCCAAATTTGTATACTTTCATCCGAACTAAGTACGTTTGCCGTAAAAATATGTATACTTCGTTATATTAACTAAAATTGATACTTTTGTACTAGGTTAAATCTTTACTTTATGAATGACAAACTGGCGTTACCTGTAGGCACCACCCTTGACAGGTTCATCATGAGAAAACAAGAAGACTTTCCGTATGCCACCGGAGAGTTATCGCAGTTGCTGCGCGATATTGCGTTGGCAGCTAAGATTGTTAACAGAGAAATCAACCGTGCCGGCCTACTGGATGTAACAGGTGCCTATGGCAACCAGAACATACAGGGTGAAGAGCAGCAGAAGCTAGATGTTATTGCTAACATTCGTTTCATCAGAGCCCTACGCAATGGTGGTGAGGTTTGCGCCATAATCTCTGAAGAGGAAGAAGAAATTATCCAGACGGGTAATACCAAAGGAAAGTATGTCGTTGCTATCGATCCGCTAGATGGGTCTTCTAACATCGATGTAAACGTTTCTATTGGTACGATTTTCTCTATTTACAGAAGAACATCAGAAGCTGGCTGCGACGGAACCTTGGAAGACTGCCTGCAAAATGGTACACGCCAGATAGCGGCAGGGTATGTAATCTATGGCTCGTCTACCATGCTGGTTTATACAACTGGGCACGGTGTTAACGGCTTTACCTATGAGCCATCTTTAGGCGAGTTCTTCCTGTCTCACCCTAACATTGTAACACCACTCACAGGTACTGTTTACTCTTGCAATGAGGGTGGCTTAAATAGCTTCCCGGAGGGTATAAGAAATTACATCAACTACTGCAGAGACAACGGCTATTCGGCTCGTTACATTGGCTCTCTTGTAGCTGATTTCCACCGTAACCTGTTAAAAGGCGGTGTGTACATTTATCCATCTACTGCAAAAGCGCCTAACGGAAAGCTGCGCCTGATGTATGAGTGCAACTCGCTTGCTTTTATTGTAGAGCAGGCAGGAGGCAAGGCTACAACAGGCTCACAGCGTATTATGGAAATTGAGCCGACAGAGCTTCACCAGCGTTCTCCACTTGTAATCGGATCTGCTGAAATGGTAGAGAAAGTAGAGGAGTTTATTAAATCAGAAGCTTTGGTTAGCTAAGGCTATCATACTAAAACTAAAAGAGGGCAGGAGTCTGTAAAGATTTCTGCCCTCTTTTCTTATCTTAAAAATTTGACCTCTCTGTAAGTTTGGTAGTAAATAACGTCTGTTTATCTACTGCTATACTTTTGGCGGAGTTCAGCTTTTTGTAGTTCGCGTTTAAGTATAAGTCGTGCAATACGTTCGGCAATCATTTCCTGGTCATCGGCAATCATAGCCTCCTTCACAGCTTTTTCTTCTACATCGATGCGGTAAAGTATCTGCAGCAGTTTGGCCAGATCGGTATTTAGCAGGTGTAGCACTACTCTGGCAAGTTTAAAGTGCAGGCTCTCCAGGTTAGAAACCGGTAGGTTCTCTACTTCGAAAAGAGACTGTAAACGGGTAGTGGCGCTTGAGATAATAGTGGGAGGGTACTGCATGGCTAAAAGTATAAAAACAGAAGCAGGATACAAAGCAAAACGCCCTCGTGTATGTGAGGGCGTTTTTTATTATATAAGGCAGATGGAGCTTATTCTTTATCTGTCTTGCTCTTTTTAGGTTTGGCTTCTGCCGTTTTTTCTTTTTTATCAGCTGCTGCTTTCTTTTCTTTTGGAGCTGCTTCTTTGTTGTCAGAAGTTTTTTCCGCTGCAGGAGCCTCGTTCTCTGCCTTTGCAAAGCCAATGTGCTTGTTTACGATCAGGTACCAGCTTGCCAGTTTCTTCATATCAGAAGTATACACTCTGTCCTCATCGTAGTTTGGCAGCACATCGCTCATAAACTGCTTATAATCCTCGTTGCTTGGCTTCTCGCTAAGCGGCAGTTGGTCGCCATACTTCTCATGGATGCGCTCAAACACATCGGCTAAGGGCACAGTGCCTTCTTCGTCGGTTGTGTAAATAGAGATTTCATCCAGGATAGACATACGGTGGCGTGCCTGCGCAACCATTGTTTTAGGAGTATCCTCCAGGCTCTGCACAATTACACCTGTACGTGTTGGCTTTACGATCTGGTAAAGGCCGCTTTGGCCAGATATGGCCGCAACTTGTCTTAAATCAATAGGCATAGTAAAGTATAAACTGTTGTTTTATAGTTTAAACATAATCGGAATGCTAGCATTTACCGCAAAGCCAGGTGCATTAAACTTTAACAACCTAGCAACACGCAGTGCTTCTTCGCCAGTACCAGCACCTGCGTTGCGCAGCACTTTAAAACCAGAAAGAGAACCATCTTCATTCAGAGTAAAGCTGATAATGCAATCGCCCTGAACACGGTTACGCTTTGCAAGCGGCGGGTAGTTAAGCTCTTTATATATAGCTTTGTACATGGCCTCTACACCACCTTCGTAATACTCTGCCACAGGCGGGGTTTTCTCAGGCATCCATACTTTCTTCTCTTCGCTCTGAGCTGCTTCTGCCTTTGTTGCTGTGCTTTGTGCAGAAGCGGTTAGTGCTGTAAAGGCAAACAAAATAAACAAAAATGTGAACTTGATTTTCATAAAGGGTAAGTATTAAAAAATATTCTTTGTTAGCCAACAGGGCTGACGGTGCAAATTTATACTTTGTATTATATATTTTGTTTTTGCTGTTGCTCTACCTGTACATTTATCTCCTCAATATACGCCAGCAACTCATCACGTCCAACTCGTTTTTCAGATGAGGTCTTAAACATTGGAGGTAACTCCTCCCAGGTTTCATTTAGTTTCTTTGTAAAAGCAGATACGTTTGCCTCTGTTTTAAGCGCCGACTGTTTATCAAGCTTGGTGAACACAATTGCAAAAGGAACGCCCATGTTGCCCAGGTAGTCAATAAATTCCAGGTCCTGTTTCAGTGGCTCGTGCCTGGAATCTATCAGTACAAATACGCAGGTTAGGTTCTCGCGTTTCTGTAAATAGAAGTTGATCATGCGGCGCCACTCTTCACGCGACTTTTTACTAACCTTAGCATACCCATAACCAGGTAAATCTACCAGGTACCAGCGGTCATTTATCAAGAAATGATTGATCAGCTGTGTTTTGCCAGGCGAGGATGACGTTTTGGCAAGGCCTTTTTGGCCGGTAAGCATGTTTATCAAAGATGACTTCCCCACATTTGAGCGGCCGATAAAAGCATACTCCGGCTTATCAGGTGCCGGGCATAGCTCTACCTTGGTGTTGCTCATTAAAAACTTTGCTTCTTTTATATCCATGCGTAATATCTGGCTGCTTACTTTTGTGTTAAATATGAGTTGAGTAGTATATTTACTACCTTAACCTCTTCAAAGGCAGTTGATGCTGATTTGCTCCTCAAAGTTACGCTTATTTTTTCAAACATGAAGTTATCAGGTACTATCCTGGGCGCTGGTTTTTGTATAACGGCAAATCTTCTTAGGCAGTATTTTCTAATACCGGCTAAAAGAGGGGGCATTCTTTTATTTGCGCTGGCTGTGTTATTAGTTTTGAGCGGTGCAGCCATGTCCGGAGGGGAGGGGAAGTATATACGCCGCGCCGATGTAGCTTTTGACTTAAATAACTTCATGCTGGCGCTGGAGCTTTACAACAAAGCACTGGAGATAAACCCCAAGAACGTTAAGGCTAATTATAAAGCTGGGTATTGCTACATGGAGCTGCACGAGCCCAAAAAGGCAAAAGTATACTTTAAGAGAGCTTTTGATATAACACCTACCTTTTCTGATTACCTTATTACTTTTTATCTTGCTCAAGCATATCATCAGGATTATGAGTTTGAGGAGGCCCGCAAATATTACCAGCAGGAAATGGCCAAAACCCCTCGCACTGATAAGCCTTACCTGCAGTTTTTGCAGAAGAGAATTGATGAGTGTGCTGCAGGTGCGATGCTGATAAACAAGCCTTCAGTTGCAGAGGTTATTAATCTGGGCAGGGGTGTAAATACATCTTTCTCAGATCATATCCCGGTTTTCTTGCCCGGAGACAGCGCTATGCTGTATACTACACGCTACAGACACGGTGACAAAAACGGTTTACTTTCCGATGAGGAGAAGCTAAAGTATGCCTATTTAAGCAAAGATGGTTGGCAGCAAACTGCACACTCCTTGGGTTCTTTTAAAACCAAACAAGAGCACGGGTTGGTAAACATCGGGCCTCAGGGGCATAAGCTTTATACTTTTCATACTACAAAGGGACTGCATGTGTCTCAACTGGAGCAGGGGGTATGGGGAGAGCCGCAGCAGTTAGAGTACCCATTTGACGAAGGGCAGCTTAACGTGTCTGTTTTTATAACTCCTGATGGAAAATACGCTTTTTTCTCTAGTAACCGTAACGGAGGTTTTGGTGGGTTAGATCTATACATAACTGCCCGGCAGGAAGATGGTAGCTGGGGAGATGCCCTAAACCTTGGTCCAAACGTAAATACTGCTTTCGACGATGATGCTCCTTTTGTAGACCCGGCAACTAACACATTATACTTTAGCTCTCTGGGGCACAACACCATGGGAGGCTTTGATATTTTCAGTTCAAGGCTGGAGAACGGGGAGTGGTCCAAAGCATATAACTTGGGATACCCGATCAACTCTACACACGACGATTTATACTTTGTGCTTAACCGCAGCCGTACCAGCGCTTTTTTCTCCTCTAACCGTGCAGGTGGCTTTGGTGGTAAGGATATTTACCAAGTGTTGTTTTCTGTAAAGTGATCATTCTGCACATTAATTTAGGCTTAATCTTAGTAAAGAGTTAAAGGGTAAATTACATCTTTTAAGTAGCTTAAATAAATTACCTGCTACAGCATAATATTATTTAAAGGTGCCATTTAATAAAAATGAATCTTTAAGTAAATCTATACTTAAATATTATTAATTTCATATATTTGCGAATATGTCAATTTTATGTTAGTTCTATTATAAACTAACAGATGGCAGTATAGCAATAACCCGTAACAATTCCTGTTGCGTTTACAGCGCTTAAACATTTAATCAAATAATGGCATATACCAATTAAGCTATTATACGTATAGATGCTGGTGTATATGTAAAACAAGCTATATATAAGCTCCAGATAAATATAAGCTATTAGCATTTACAAACTTAAATAGGAAACATTATAACAAACCCTTTACTATATGAATCATTTAGCCAAATTGTTATCTCGGTTCTCGTTGTTGCTAGCCCTGATGCTTCTGTTTACGATCTCAGTATCGGCACAGAGCACCAGAAAGCAGCTGCGTACAGCTAACAAGTTTTTTAATAAAGAAAACTATAGGGAGGCAATTCCTTATTATGAGCAAGTACTGGCAAACGATCCTGATAACGCAAAAGCTTTATACCGTGCAGGTATCAGCTATATGACCTTTGATAAGGAGAAATCTGCTGATTACCTGTACCGTGCCCAGAAGCTAAAACCAAACGTGGACAAAGAACTGGAGTACTGGCTAGGTCGCACAGATCACATCAACTACCGTTTTGATAGCGCAGTAGATCATTTTAAGAACTATCAGAAAAACATCAAGAAAAGAAACTACGAGCGCCAGGAGGAAGTAGCACAGCTTATTAAGTATGCTCAAAACGCTAAAAAAGAAGTAGCTAACCCAAAAGATGTTTTTGTTAAAAACCTGGGAGGCACTATCAACACAGCTTACTCTGAGCACAGCCCAGTAATTTCTTCTGACTTTAACTACCTGCTGTTTACATCGAGAGGTGAGCAGGCAACAGGTGGCAAGGCTGCCCGTGATGGTGAGTTTTATGAAGATATTTTTGAGACAAGAAGAATTGGCGACGATGAATGGGAGCCAACCCGCAGAGTACCTGGTGCCCTTAATAGCCCTGGCCACGATGCTTCAATTCAGTTGTTCGACAACGACACGAAGATGCTGCTATACTCTTCTGTTAATGGTGGCGACATTCTTGTTTCGGAGCGCCAGGCAGACGGAAGCTGGGGCGCGCCTGTGAGCATCAGCGATAAGGTAAACACAAGAAATTTCGAGTCTGATGCTTACATCACTCCAGATGGCAATACTTTATACTACTCTACAAACAACTACTCTGAGAACGGCGACCTTGATATTTATGTAGTGCAGCGCAATAAGAACGGCAGCTGGGGAACACCACGTAACCTGGGCAGAACCATTAATACTTCTTTTGATGATGACAGCCCATACTTAGCAAGCGATGGTACTTTGTTCTTTGCATCCAGAGGCCATAACTCTATGGGCGGCTATGATATATTCTCAGCTAAGTTTGACTCTGTAGCCAGACGCTGGGCACGCCCTGTAAACTTAGGTTCACCGATTAACACACCTGACGATGATACTTATTATCGCCTTGCGCCTGATGGCAGTTATGCTTACCTGTCTTCGTACCGCATTGGTGGCTACGGCGAAAAAGATATTTATACTATTAACTACCTGCGCAACGCAGAGGTTAAAGGTCAGGTTTTCTCTAATGTAGATAGTACGTTGATCTCTGGTGTGGAACTGGTGTTTAACTCTACTCAGGCTGATAAGCGTCCTATTTCTTATCGTGATGTAACAAAGCCAGACTCTGCTACCTATGCTGTAAATATCTTGTCTGGTCGTAAGTACCAGGTGCAGATATCCAGAGATGGTAACTTAATTACGACAGAAGAAGTAGATGTGCCAGTATCGCTAAACGATACTACAAGCATTACCCAAAACTTCTACATCGCTTTTGTTGATACAACTGCCACGCCTGCAACAACAGGTAAGTTTGCAATGCAGAACATCTACTATGATACAGATAAGTTTAACCTGCGTCCGGAGTCTATCAGAGAGTTGGACAACATTGTTCGTATAATGAAGCAGAATCCGGGCATCAACGTAAGTATAGAAGGCCACACCGACTCACGTGCCAGTGAATCATATAACATGACGCTGGGCGAAAACCGTGCAGGTGCCGCTTACGATTACCTGGTAAAGCAAGGTATCTCTCCTAGACGCCTGGTAACAGTTAGCTACGGCGAGCGCAGACCAGCTGTCGCAAACGATTCTGCAGAAAACATGCAGCTGAACAGAAGAACAGAGTTCAGAGTGATTCCTCGTCAGGGCGACGATCAGCAGCAGAATCAGCGCATCAATAACCAGATGAACCAGAACTAAAGTAAAGGGCCATTGAGCCCACTTTAAAACTACTTTTGAAACAGGCCAGGCAATATGTCTGGCCTGTTTTTTTATATTTCGGAACATAAACTGCGGATTATAGTTTTAGGAACAGTATTTTTGCCTTATTATAATCTACATTTAACCCATGGCGGTAGTACCCTACAAAGACCAGAACGACGATAAGAAATCGCAGGTGGCCACAATGTTTAACAACATTGCCGGCAAGTATGACTTCCTGAACCATTTCTTGAGCGCTGGCATCGATATTATCTGGAGAAAGAAAGCTGTTAGCCTGCTGGCTCCTGAAAAACCAAAGTTTGTTTTAGACATTGCCACCGGCACCGCCGACTTCGCCATAGAAACCTTGCGACTTAACCCAGATAAAATTGTGGGTGTAGACATCTCGGAGGGTATGTTAGCCGTAGGACGTGAGAAGCTGGTAAAAAAAGGTCTTACAAATAAGATCGAGCTAAAGTATGGCGATTCTGAAAACCTGCCATTCGAGGATAATACCTTTGATGCGATCACCGTGGCTTTTGGTGTGCGTAACTTCGAGAACCTGAAAAAGGGTCTTTCGGAGATGAACCGTGTGCTTAAGCCGGGTGGCACAGCCGTTGTGCTGGAGTTTTCGAAGCCGCGCAGCTTCCCAATGAAACAGCTTTACCAATTTTATTTCAAGAATATACTACCAGTGGTAGGTAAGATCGTTTCAAAGGATAATGCTGCGTATACTTACCTGCCCGAGTCTGTACAGGCTTTTCCGGATGGCAAGGACTTTATCAGCATATTTGAAGAAGTTGGATTTAAAAACACCAAATGGCATTCACTCACATTCGGCATCAGTTCGATTTACACTGGCAAAAAGTAATATTTCTAGGCTTTGTACTGGTGATGCTGCTCGGCAGTCAGGCAGCACAGGCACAGAAAAAAATTAAGCAGCAAAACAAGCCCGGTTACGACGATAAAGTTGTACACTACGGCTTTTACCTGGCCGCGCCCCTTACAAAGTATAACGTACAGCACTCGCAGGAATACGCCGACCAATTGGCTAACGACCCTGGTGGCGCAGGAAGTATGGCCATTAATGCCAAAGTATCTCCAGGCTTTTATACTGGCTTGGTGCTTGATGTACGGCTAGCAGAGTACCTGAGTGCACGCTTTGTGCCGGGAGTTGGCTTTTACGGCCGCACCATAGAGTTTGCCAATGCCCCATCAGAAACCGGTGAACGCCAGGATGTAGCAAAAACGATAAGCTCTACCATGATCGAAATGCCCCTGTTGCTAAAGTATAAAGCTAAGCGACGTGGCAACTTTAGGATGTATATGGTAGGAGGCATTAAGCCCGGCATAGACCTAGGCAGTACCCGCAGCGGCGACGATAATACAAGCGAGCTGTTGGTAGATAACTTTGATCTTGCTCTGGAGTATGGGTTTGGACTGGATATCTTCTACCCATACTTTAAGTTTGCCCCAGAGATCCGCTTCTCTCATGGTTTGCTAAACCAGCATGTGCCTAACGAGAGCCTTTATAACAACAGCATACAGAAGCTGACAAACCACAACGTTTCATTTATACTTTTCTTCGAGTAAAAAATGACCAAGACTGCATTGATTACCGGCGCTACTTCTGGGATTGGCCGCGCCACTGCCCTGGAGCTCGCTAAAAAAGGATACCAGATAATTGCCACCGGCCGCCGCGAAGAGCGACTGGAGGAGCTGAAGAACCTGATAACCGAAGTGCCAGTTTATACTATGACCTTTGATGTACGTGATAAAGTTGCCATTGAGGAAGCCATTGATTCTCTGCCTGAGGCCTGGCGACAGATAGAAGTGTTGGTAAACAACGCCGGTAACGCGCACGGACTTTCTCCGATACAAACCGGTGATGTAGACGACTGGGACGCGATGCTGGACATTAACGTGAAAGGCCTGCTGTATATAACCCGTGCCGTACTGCCCCTGATGCTGAAGCACAAAAAAGGACATATCATAAACATTGGCTCTATAGCCGGTAAAGAAGTATACGCCAATGGTAATGTGTACTGTGCCTCCAAGTTTGCTGTAGATGCTCTCTCCAAAGCCATGCGTTTGGACTTGGTGCACGATGGTATAAAAGTATCGGAAGTAAATCCTGGCCTGGTAGAAACAGAGTTCTCAGAAGTACGCTTTAAAGGCGACAAAGACAGGGCTGCCACTGTTTACCAAGGCTACAAAGCTTTACAGGCCGAGGATATCGCAGAACTAATCAGCTTTATAGTTACACGCCCTGCACACGTAAACCTGGCGGAGGTGCTTATACTACCAGCTGCCCAGGCATCAGCTACTACAGTGGTGAAGGAGTAAAGTATAAATAGCGTATTTAAAAAGCCCCGGCTCCTGGTTTATACTTTCAGGGGCCGGGGCTTTCTAATTTACAACGTTTGGTACAGGCTGTGGCGTAGCTAAAGTTTAGGTGTGGTTATGGCTAGTTGTTCTACTTTTTTGGCTCAAATGTAATGTATAATTCTCCGTTTAAGGGTGTATAGGTCAGATAACCAACTTCTTCTTCTAATACCACCTTTTGTAGTTCAAAGATATTGTCTGGTGTCAATGTACCTTTATATTTAAGCGGTATAGTTTTGACTATTCCGAATGTCACAGAATCTCCACCTTCACAGTTTGTGTTAACATGTAGTTTGTCAGGTTTAAACTCTACTTCATACTCTAAAATGCCTTTTTCACTATAGTACTTCCATAAACCATCTTTATAAGAATAGTACTCCCTACATGCTCCACTCACACAACAATTAAGGTAGGAGCTAATCTTATAGTTGCCTTCACTTTTCAATTGCCCATTCTCATAGTATTGCTTCCATTCCCCTGCTTTGATGTTGCTCAACTGTTTGTCTAAAGTCACAGCATACTTCCCTTCGAACTTTATACTTCCGCCTTCATAGTATGTAGTTGCTGTGGAATCTAAATCTGGCAAGCCATCAGATAAGTCGCCAAACCTGTGCTCATTTCCTACAAAGACATAAGTTTTAGGGCTACAGGAAGCCAATACAAACAATAAAAATGCTATGATTAAGGGGACTCTCATTCATTGATTTCTATTTGCCATAACTAGTAGCTATGCGTAAACATACGGTTATTGGCACTATGTATATAGTAGAACCGCCCCATACTAAAGTTGGTAATTTTTTATGCAACTAATATAGAAATTTTTAGGGTTGCTTCAACGCTTCAACTACTGACTTTGAAATGATCAGCTTCGATATAGTGGCAAACCTAAAATTTTAATCCAGGTAATACCTAAGTAGCCATCCTTCAGCATCAAACTCTTTTGCAGGCAGGTCGTCGTTTATTTTAACGGTAGTATGTTTGTCTGTTTTGTAGGTGTTGCTGTAGGTAGAGTCGGTGATGTATACTTTTTTGCCCAGCTTGCTGCCGTTGCTTATGACATGGTAGCTATCTGCACCTGCACCACCCCAGATATAAACATTTACTTTAGGCTTAGTGCTGCCTTTTATCTCGAAATGGTCATCTCCATTCAAGCCGTATACTTTAATAGCTTTAGTGGTTTTAGCATGCACGGTACGGGAGAAAAGTAATTGTTTTACTTCGCCGCCTTTATCGGTTTTGTAAACATTAACTTTTACCTTGTCTTCAGAGAGTACCTCTATAGTAAAAAGTTCGTGCTTGTCGGTTCCTGTTATTACTACCTCTTCTGCAAGTATGGCAAAGTAGCGGCTGGAGATGCTGTGGAGTTGGTCTCTTCTGCTTTTCAGCTTTCGCAGGGTTTCCTGGCCGGTTAGTTTATAAACTGTGTCAGGCATGGCACGCATGGCTTCTTCCAGTACCTGGTCGTTTAGGGCAGTGAACACGCTATCTGTTACTTCCTGCCAATCCTGCCACTCTAGTTCCGAAAGTATAAGCTCGTCCAGGTTACGGCCACTCAGGTTGAGCTTTTCTACCTGCTTCAGGTTCTTCCGGAAAGTCTGGAAGTGCGGTTTAAAGCCGAGCCTTTTAAAGAACCAAGGAATGATGCCGTCTTCAAATTTATAGTATACATTATCGCGGTCGCGGGGGATGGCACGGTAAGTATAGGCTTTGTCTGCGTGCTCAAGTTCTGCCCAGCGCCAGTTGTCTTCGTGGCGGCTCCAGTCACCTACCAGCATGTCGAGCAGGCGGGCCCGCAGGTAAAAACGTGCATCAAACTTAGAGTCGTTGTCCATAAGGCGTTCTGTTATGGCCGAACGTGTGCTTTTAACTTTGGGAGCATAACCAGCCAAAGGGTTTTTAGACTGATCGCCATCCGGCCTTCGTTCCAGCAAGCCCAATGTGCCGCCAATGCTGTCGCTGTAGGCACCCAAACGCGGGTCGTGAGGCACATATACCAGCTCCGGCTCTACATAGTACATATTCAAGGCCTTTGCCATAGGAGGTATGGTAAGATCGCCATACGGGTTACCGGCAAAGGTAGCATCGCGTACAATATAGGCAATGTAGCTGCGCTGCATTCTCTCAGAGAATACACTGGCTGGCTCCTTGTCTAAAGATCGAACCACATATTCTACACCGTCAGGGTTTTGCAGGCGTATGTTAATGGTTTGCCTGCTGCCTCCCATCTGCAGCGGTTTTAAGCCTCCTTTTACTGTGCCAATATCCAGCACCTTTGCCTCTACGGGTGCTTTCCAGATAGCGCGATAGTGGTCGCCATAGAAAAAAGTATGGATCCAGCCTCTGTCGTAGTGTGGGCCGGCTGCCAGTATAATGGTACTGTCAGAGAAGTCTGGAACTGTGCCAGGTGCTCCAGCTGGAGGAGGAACCTGCTGTACGGTATGTATAAATCTGTTGCTGCAGCTGCTTGTAAATTGTAGCAAAAGCAGTAACAGGATAAAAGTATAAATGTTAGTTCTGATCATATATAATAAGGTACAGTAAAGGCAAGGCCTATCTGTATCTTTTGGGTGTCGTGTTATAGTATGTGCAGTTGCTTTTAAAATCCTTCCCTATCGAAGGCATGTACACGTACATCGCTTGTGCGTTTATCTTTTGTTGTAGGGCCAGCCTTCAATTCTGTGCCGCGCTTGGTGTCGTAAACCCAAGTTTTCTTTCCGCCTCGTTTTACATCCGATTCATCCTCAATCTCATCTTCGCCACGGCCACCTACAATCTTAACTTTAATGCCATGCTTCACTTTACCTTTTATCTTGAACTTGTCGTCCTCAGCTAGGCCATGTAGGGTTATCAACTCCGTTTCGGAACGGTAAAACGTACGGCGGTATATCACATTTTCATCAGATTCCCGCTTAACAACTACTTCTGTTCTTTCGTCGTCGAGGCGGTTTACCTCAAATTCATCTTCTTTGTCGGTGCCGATTACCAGTACCTCTTTGGCTAGTATTTCATAAAACTTATTGGCAGCCTCATGTAGTTTGTCGCGGCGGTTTATGAGTTTTCGCTGTGTGTTTTCTCCAATCAACTGGTAAACGGAATCCGGGAAACTCTGTACGCCTTTTGCAATCACATCATCTGTAATAGCCGTCTGCAGCTCTTTTGCCAGCGAATCAAACTGTGCACGTGTTACCTGCGAGAGCGCCCTCTCATCGATAAACCTGGAGTTGATCATCAGAGCATACACGTCGTTAAACTCATCATCAAAAGACTCGAACTTACGTATGGCCCAGTTCCTGCTAAAGATCCAGGGGATGATACCGTCCTGAAACCGGTAAAATACGTTGTCTCTGTCTTTAGGTATAGGACGATAATAGTTCTCGTCGCCTTTCTCATACTTTGCCCATTCCCACTGCCCCTCGTGCCGGTCCCAGTCATGTACTAGCAGGTCAAAAAGGCGGGCCTTGGCAAACGCTAACTGATCCACAAAATGATCATCGTCTTCGAAGCGATTGTTAAGCATTTTACCAGAACCTACTATGTCTGTGGCGTTGCCAAGTGCAGGAGTGATAGCATTTTTATCGTTATACTTTTCTTCGATAGCAAAAAGCCTGTCGCTGAATTCATCTTCATACTCTCCGAAAGAAGAATCGTTAGGCCGCACATACACCAGCTCAGGAGATGAGTGTGGAATGCCTGCAGCCTTTGCCATAGGTGGTAAAATTAAGGCTCCGTAAGGGTTGATAGCTGATATCTGGTCGCGCAGGATATTGAGCACAAAAGTATTTCTCCATAATTTAGGCAATACCTCTTTTGGGTCTTTATCAAGAGAGCGCAATGCGTATGTAAACCCATCCTTATCAACAAGTGTGAGGCTAGTGGTCTGATAACCGCCACCCAGCTTTTCTATTTCCAGTCCACCTTTTGTAGTATCCATATCAAATACAGGCACTTTAACAGGTGCTCCCCAAACCGGACGATAATGAGTTCCCCAGAAAATGCGGTGCACAAATCCCTTTCTATTGTAATGTTTGCCTGCCTGAACTAGCACAGAATCTACTGCCTCAGGATTATTTTCGATTTTCTGGCGTACTTCTGGGTCGGTAAGAGGTGTTGTAGCGAAGAAATTCTTTCTTACGCATCCGGAGAAGAGCAATATGGCAACTAAAAGTACAAGATGCCCTAAGCGTATATTCATATAGTGGTATGTCTGCTTTAACTTACCTATCTAACGTAATCTGGCTATAATGTTTTCACGTGAAATGCTCTAAAAACATAGGCAGAGTCAACAGTGCATGAGTAGAGGAGAGGCCGTGGCTGCAGTTAGAATAGCAAATATCTTATTAATAGATTAATATATGTTTATACATCTATTGACTAAAAGAACGTACCTTTGCGGCCGTTAAATTCATAGCCTTGAAAACGTTATTTTCTGTATTAATAAGCATACTTGCCGTAACTATTTGCCAGGCGCAGGTACGTATATCCGGACAAGTTACTGATGCTGCAACAGGTGAAACGCTCCCATTTGTAAGCATCTTCGTTAAAAATACCTCCCTAGGTACCTCTACCGATGTAAACGGCGCCTATGCCATCCGGCTGAACTCTGCCCCAGATTCTGTTACTGCTTCTTATGTAGGATACATACCACAAACCATAGCTGTTAAGAAAGGTGTGGCTGCACAGGTAATAGATTTTAAACTGGAAACTAATGCACAAAAGCTGCAGGAGGTGGTGATAAGGCCAGGGGAAAACCCGGCATGGCCCATTATGCGACAGGTGATAGAACACAAAAAAGCCAACGACCGACGCAAGCTTTCAGCTTATCAGTATGAAGCCTACACTAAAATGCAGTTTGATGTAGATAACCTTGGTCAGAAGAAGGGTAGGGGTGTGATAGGCAAAACAATCTCATCATTGGTAGATACAAGCATGTATTTGGCTGGCGAAAACGGAAAAAAGGTGCTGCCCTTCTTTATCTCCGAAACAATATCAGATTACTACATTAACCGCGACCCGAAAAAAAACAAGGAGGTTATCAAAGCTACCAAAGTTACTGGTATAGGTCTGCAAGATGGAAGCCTAGTGTCGCAGGTTATCGGAAGCTCTTACCAGGACTATAATTTTTACCAGAATTGGGTTAGTGTGCTGCAGAAAGATTTCATAAGTCCGATAGCAGACGGCTGGAAAGCCTACTATACTTATGAACTTGACGATAGTTTATACATTGGCGACGACTGGTGCTATAAGATACTGTTTAAGCAGAAACGTGCACAGGATTTGGCCTTTAACGGAGCCATCTGGGTTAGTTCTACGTCTTATGCACTTCGTAAAATTGATGCCACAGTTAGTAAATCGGCCAACATAAACTTTATAGAAAGTATACAGCTACGGCAAGAGCTGGAGCCTGTAAAAGCCATTGCATGGATGCCTTCTAAAACAGAAGTTAACATAAAGATATCAGGGCTGAGCAAGACCCGACCAGGCATATTGGCCAAAGTTTATACTTCGTACCGTAATGTGGAGGTAAATCAGCCGCAGCGAAACAACTTCTTTGATATGCCGATAGAACTACAAGCCGATGCACGCAACAAACAAGAAAGCTTCTGGCAAAGCAGTCGCCACGACACGCTAAGTATAGCCGATAAAAAAGTATATGCCACTATAGATTCGATCAAAGCTACACCAAGGGTGGCCAATTTTACAGAGCTGGTAACCGTATTGGGTACTGGGTATAAGAACCTGGGTAAAGTGAGTTGGGGGCCATGGCCCTATACTTACGCCTACAATAACGTAGAAGGCCACCGTTTGCAGCTGGGCGGCAAAACCAACTATAGCTTTAGTGATAAGTGGGAATTTAGCGGCTACACTGCCTATGGTACCCACGACGAGCAACTAAAGTATAGCATAGCTGCCCGACACATTCTCTCCAGAAAGCGCTGGAGCGAAGTCGGAGTCAAGCACCAAAACGATTTGCAACAGGTGGGGCTGATGTCTGATAAATTAGTCGCTAGTCCATTTTTTATGGGTTTTGCAAGATTTGGAGAGCTACGAAGGCCGGTGCTGGTGCAGGAAACAAGTGCTTATCTGCAACGCGACCTGTTCCGGGGTATGACGCAACGCATCAGTGTTAGTAACCGACGCTTTGACCCGCAGTATAACTTCTCCTACTATGCTGCCGGTCCAGCCGAGCTGGATAAGATCTCCTCCAGGTTTACAACCACCGAAATAAGTTTTTTAACCCGCTATGCCAATAACGAGGTGTACGTGCAAAACGATAACGAGCGTATTAGCCTGGGCAACGGCAACTGGCCTGTACTGCAGCTAAAGTATACTATAGGTCTTAATCAGGTGTTAGGGGCTACTGTAAACTACCAACGTGTAGATTTAGGCTTGGGGCAGGAGTTTCCGATGGGCAGGCTTGGTAATGCCTTGTACAGGCTGGAAGCAGGTAAAGTGTTTGCTGCTGTGCCATACCCGTTGCTGGAGATTCACACAGGTAATGAAACCCCTTTTTACTACGATGCTACCTTTAACCTGATGGATTATTTTGAGTTCGCCAGCGATACGTACGCCTCGTTACACTATGAACAGTATTTTGAGGGACTGCTGCTCAACCACCTGCCACTTATCAAAAAGTTGAAATGGCGCTTGCTGGCTACCAGCAATATACTTTACGGGCAGTTGAGCCAAAAGAATTTGGAGCTAATGCCAACAACCGGTGCAGACGGAGCCCCTCAGGATAATTTTAAAGTGCTTGGCAATACTCCTTATGCAGAAGTGGGGTATGGTATAGAAAATATTTTTAAGGTGCTGCGTGTTGATGCTTTCCACAGACTTACGCATCTGAACGAACCAAGTACCCGCAAGTTTGGTCTTAAGTTTTCGGTGCAGTTTAAACTTTAGCAGGTTTCCAGATAGTGCAGTATGACATAGCCCCCTTCTCTTTAGCTTTAAAGCTTAAAAAGAAGGGGGCTAGCTATATAAGTATAATACCTTGTTAGATTTTTATAAATTCCACACGTCTGTTATTAGATTTTGCTTCTGGTGTGCTGTTCTTATCGATAGGTTTTGTTTCGCCCATACCTTTGGCCTGTAATCTGTCTGCAGCAATGCCTTGTTCTGTTAAATATTGCTTCACGGCTTCGGCGCGTTGCTGGCTAAGCTTAAGGTTAGTTTTATCATCACCATCGCTGTCGGTGTGGCCTTCCACGCTAAATTTAAGGTTGGCTTGCTCTTGCATCAGTTTCGCAATGCTGTTAAGTGTACCAACTGACTCTGGTTTTATAGTGGCTTTGTTTATATCAAATTTAATTCCATAGGTTATAATCTTACCGTCAGCCATTACCTGGTCGTAAAGCTTTTTGCCTCCCTCTGCTATCATTACATTTTTAACTAAGGTGTTGGCATCAATGCGTTTATCTACCTCAATGCGCAAACCTGTTGGTTTGCCATTTACATTCGGGATGTTGATCAGGCGGTGCTCATCTAAGTATACTTTCATGCTGCGCTTGTTGAACGAGATAGCCACATGGCGCCACACACCCTTCACCTCTTTTGCAGCCAGCTCCTCCGACTCAGAACCAAAGGTCTTAAATCTTGCCTGGTTGGCTCTTATATCAATAGGCTCCCAATAGTCTCCATGCACCTCTTCTTTGTAGGTATTTATCTCATCTACCAGGTATATTTCATAGGCTACGTTTCCATTGTCGCTTTCGAAGAACAGGTCCATCTCAATAGTGAAGGTTTCTGGCAGCCAATTTTCGCCTTTCATCAGCGGTTTTATACTTGTGCCCGTTTGCACCAGGTTTATCACCCGCTCATCACCAAAAACAGCCACCTCTGCGTTGCCCTTGTTTAGGTCCCAGCGAGACGGAAACTCTCCGACTTCTTCACCGGCCAGGTTGTCTGAAAACATGACTTTATCTCCGGCTACAAAGTCATACTTTGTCCAGGCTTTCATTTTCTCCGTACTTTTCTCTTCACCGGCAGCAGTTCCGACAGCAGTAGCTTTGCCGGCAGCTGTAGGTTTTTTACCGTCTAATGTCTCATCAATTGATTTATCAATTTTCTGATCGACTTTCTGGTTTACCTTGTTTTTTATTTTGTTGCCGATGTCGAACTGTGCATGGGCAGGAAAAGCAAAAAGTGCCAGCATGCAAGCGCAGGCACATGTTAGTACTGTTTTTTTCATAGCAGTAAAAAGAATTTGAAGTATAAAAGTATAAAATGAAATTATGAAAGTATAAAATTGCACTTTTGTAATCATCTGATTCTTTTGCTCTTTAGCGAAAAGTATAAAGTGAAGGGTAAGGCTGCTGTTTGGATAAGCATAAGGCAACCACATTGTACTATTAGGAAGAGGGCTCAGACGATATCAAATGGTATAGGCCATCTTAATTATAAACAAAAAGCCCCAACCAGAATTAACCGGTTGGGGCTTTTAATATGCTAAAGTATAGCTTACGCTACTTCTTCTTTATTACGCATACGGTTACGCTCATTCTCGTCTAAGTAGATCTTGCGCATACGCAGGCTCTTAGGCGTTACCTCCAGGTACTCATCCTTTTGGATGTATTCCATGGCTTCTTCCAGCGAGAAGTTTTTAGCAGGAGCGATCTTGGTGTTATCATCAGAACCGGAAGCACGCATGTTTGTTAGCTTCTTGCCTTTCTGGATATTCACTGTAATATCATTCTGGCGGTTGTGCTCACCGATTACCTGACCCATGTATACATCTATACCCGGATCAACGAAGAACACACCTCTATCCTGCAGCTTATCGATAGAATATGCAGTACCAGGACCAGTCTCCATAGAGATGATAGAACCGTTGTTACGTCCAGGGATAGCACCTTTGTATGGCTCGTAGCTCTGGAAACGGTGGTTCATGATCGCCTCACCAGCTGTTGCAGTAAGAACGTTATTACGCAGACCGATAAGGCCACGTGCAGGGATGTTGAACTCCAGGTGCTGCAGGTCTCCCTTAGGCTCCATAATTGTAAGCTCACCTTTACGCTGCGTTACAAGCTCAATAACTTTACCAGCTGTTTCTTCCGGAACATCAACTACCAGGTGCTCGATTGGCTCGTGGCGCTGGCCGTCAATTTCTTTATAAATTACCTGTGGCTGACCTACCTGTAACTCATAGCCTTCGCGGCGCATGGTCTCGATAAGTACAGACAAGTGCAGGATACCACGACCAAATACTAAGAAAGTATCCTCACGGTCAGTTTCCTGTACGCGCAGGGCCAGGTTTTTCTCAGTTTCTTTAAACAGACGATCTCTAAGGTGACGTGATGTTACGAACTTGCCCTCTTTACCGAAGAAAGGAGAGTTGTTGATCGTGAACAACATGTTCATCGTTGGCTCGTCGATAGAGATACGGGTAAGTGGCTCTGGGTTCTCTGCATCAGCGATGGTATCACCAATGTCAAAACCTTCAATACCAGTTACAGCGCAAATTTCGCCGGCTGATACTTCCTGAACTGTTTTCTTGCCAAGACCTTCAAACACCTGAAGTTCTTTAATACGACCTTTCTTGATAGTGCCGTCTGCTTTGCAAAGTGCGATTGGCATACCTTCTTTAAGTGTACCACGATGAACGCGACCGATCGCAATACGACCCACGAAAGAAGAATAGTCAAGCGACGTGATCTGCATTTGCGGCGTACCTTCTCGGTAAGGAGCAGCAGGAATCACATCAATGATAGCATCCAAAAGAGGCGTGATGTTGTCCGTTGGCTGAGTCCAGTCGGTGCTCATCCAGCCCTGCTTAGAAGAACCGTATAGCGTAGTGAAGTCCAACTGGTCTTCTGTAGCGTCCAGGTTAAACATCAGGTCGAAAACCTGCTCGTGTACCTCGTCTGGGCGGCAGTTCTCTTTGTCTACTTTGTTTACCACTACAATTGGCTTCAGGCCAAGCTGAATGGCTTTGCCCAGTACGAAACGTGTCTGTGGCATGGCACCTTCAAAAGCGTCTACAAGCAGTAGTACACCATCAGCCATCTTTAGTACACGCTCTACCTCACCACCGAAGTCGGCGTGACCAGGAGTGTCTATGATGTTGATCTTAACGTCTTTATAACGAACAGATACGTTTTTGGAAACGATCGTGATACCGCGCTCGCGCTCCAGGTCGTTGTTGTCCAGAATAAGGTCGTCAAACTGCTGGTGATCAGCAAAAAGCTTTGAAGCGTGAATGATCTTGTCCACGAGCGTTGTCTTGCCGTGGTCTACGTGTGCGATAATCGCGATATTACGAATGTTCTGCATTGAATTGGTTTTTCGAGCCGCAAAAGTACGAAAAAGGGATTAGATTTTCACTAGATCGCTCGAAATAAACAGGTTATGTTACTATTATTTTATTTACACGCCAAGAATTATGGCAGGTTAAAAGGGCAAACACAAATGGGTTGTAGTTTGTTTCCTAAGTACTTAGGAATTTTTATTTAAGCAAAAGCCGGTTGCAAAGTGTAACCGTAAGTATAAGTATGAAAGCAATTTATTTTATAGCAACAGTAATGGTAAGCATTACTGCTTGCACCCAGCAGGAAAACACTACAGGCACAGAATATACTACTGCCGCCGCAGGCGATGCTCCTCTGCCAGCTTATGTGCAGGAGGCCCTTAACAGAGAATCGTTACAAGATACGGTTGTGAAAACGGAAGCGGAGTGGCGTAAGGTCCTGACACCCGAGCAATATTATGTATTGCGTGAAGAGGGCACTGAAAAACCTTTTGACAACAAGTATAACGATAACAAACAGAGTGGCCTTTACTACTGTGCGGCCTGCCGTAATCCTATGTTTAGTTCAGAAACTAAGTTCGAATCCGGCACCGGCTGGCCCAGCTTCTATGCGCCAGTAGATAAAAAACGTGTAAAAGAGGTACAAGACAGAACTATGGGCATGGTACGAACAGAGGTGGAGTGTGCCAGATGTGGCTCTCATATCGGGCATGTTTTTCCAGATGGACCAGAGCCCACCGGCCTGCGTTATTGCCTTAATTCTGCTGCCCTTATTTTCGAAAAAAAATAAACCGGTTCATAGCTTCTGCTGTTATACTTTTGCGGTTGCCGTACTGCGCTATATGCAGTGCGGCAACCTTTTTTATCGTAACCCATACACGATTTTATGAATAACCTTCGCATTGAGGCGTTGCAGCATGCGCTACGCGGCCATCGTAAAAAATTACTGAAGCACAACATTTACCAGTCGCTGGAGACGCTTGACGATCTGAAGCTGTTTATGCAGCACCATGTATTTGCGGTATGGGATTTTATGAGTTTACTAAAAGGCCTGCAGCGCGACCTGACAAGTGTAGAATTACCTTGGATGCCTAAAGGAAGTCCTGTTACACGCCGCCTGATAAACGAGATTGTGCTGGAAGAGGAGACAGACGTTGACCAGCAGGGTAACCCAGTAAGTCATTTTGAACTGTACATCCGTGCTATGGATGAATGTGGGGCCGATAGAGCACAAATAAACTCTTTGCTCGAAAGTATAACTGGCGGGATGAGCGTAAACGGAGCCCTTGATCATGTGCTTGTTGATGCCTCTGTTAAATTTTTTGTAAGAAATACGTTCAGCATCATCAACTCTGGCAAAACACATGCGCTGGCAGCTGCTTTTACCTTTGGCAGAGAAGACCTTATCCCAGACATGTTTCGTAATCTGATTGCCGACTTAAACGAACGCTTCCCGGGTAAATTGGATACTTTTATGTACTACCTGGATCGCCATGTACAACTTGATGAGGAAGTGCATACGCCTCTGGCTCTGCAAATGGTTAGTGAACTTTGCGGTGACGACGATGAGAAATGGCAGGAGGCTCTTGATGTGTCAATTGCTTGCATTGAGCAGCGTATCGCACTATGGGACGGAATCCGGAATATTTTACCAACAGAAGCAATTTGATTGTTGGTTGCTGATTATGGATTGTTGAGGAGGCACATGTAAATTGGCTGTAGTGGCACTTAGCAGGCAGGCTTAGCTAGTTTATACTTTTTCATGTCGAGGTCAAAGCAACAATTGCCAACCAACAATTAATAAAAGCCTCCCGTACTACTTCTTACTAACATAAAAGTATAGAAAGATGGTAGAACTACATTCCGAAGCTGATAATATAGAGAACACGGCGCAGTGCATCATGGATGCCTTCAAATCCAAGAACATACAAGAGGGTGAAATTCTGCAATACCAGGAAATGTACCCCTACCTGCAGGAGCACTACCCGCATTACAAGGATGTGCAGAAGGAAGCAGAGCAGCACCTGACAAAAACTGGTTTTGTAAACCCTGCCCCCGATGGATTAATGCTGACACAAGTAGGGGCTGCAAATCTTTATAACAATCAGTAGAGCATCCTGATTTAATAGTAAACTAGGGCAGAGGCGGCAGGTGATTTATACTTGTCGCCTCTGCTGTTTTAGCGGTTATACTTTCATTTAACTCCTGTTATACTACGTATATACTTATAGGCCAGAGGCAAAGTGAATAAACTTTAAGTATGATACCTAATGATATGAAGACAAGCATAACTTATATAATTGGCTTACTTTGGTTAAGTATGGCTGGTTGCACCTCGCTTTCGGAGGGGCAGGAGAACTTGCCGCCAGGGGTAGTAACCCAGCAAAGAGTAAGCTATAAAGCAGGATTGAACACAGACGTACGGGTACGCATGAATGAGCAAGCCAGCGAAATTAACCGTAAACGTAATATTGAAGAGTTTGACAGGAATGAACCAGGAATGACGCCAAATGCGCTAAGGCCGCGGATGCTGCCTTTCTCACCTATTGACTCTACACGGCATACTATTTATTGGCCGATAAGGCCAGTTGTAAGGCCTATTCGCATTGAGCAATAGTAAAATCCCTGCCTCATAATTGCGGCAGGGATTTTTGTTTACTTCTTTTCTTTCTTCTCTTTCACTTCTTCAGGTTGCTCATCACCTAAATGCAGTTCATCCGGCTCCAAGTCCACGTACACTTCATTTTCCTTGGGTGTGTTCATAGATTCACGGTCTGCTTCTTTGGGTGCAGGGTTTTTGGCAATCTCTTTGTGGTTTTCGCTTTCGCCAAGCTTATCTCCGTCGTGTTTTGTAGTTCTAAAGTTATCTTTATTCTTCATCTCAAAGTATAGGTAAGGTGATGCTCTGTCTTACGAGAAAAATTAGCCTAAGTCGGGCAAGAGTGCTGATTTTGCCATTTACCTGTCAGGTGCGGTGCAATCGAGCTGTATTTGTATATTTGTATTTTTAAGACAAAACATGACCACTACACCAAAACGCTATACTGTTACGGCTGCTTTGCCTTACGCCAACGGACCTGTTCACATCGGTCACCTGGCTGGGGTATACCTGCCAGCCGATATCTATGTGCGCTACCTGCGCCTGCAGGGCCGCGACGTAAAGTTTATCTGCGGATCTGATGAGCATGGGGTGCCGATTACTATTCGTGCCAAGAAAGAAGGTATAACGCCACAACAAGCCGTGGATAAGTATCATGAACTAATCAAAGAATCCTTCGAAGACTTTAAGGTATCGTTTGATGTATATGACCGCACTTCTTCGAAGATACACCACGAAACGGCCTCTGAATTTTTTAAAAAGCTGTACGAGGATGGCAAGTTTATAGAGCAGACAACGCAGCAGTACTATGATGAGAAGGCGCAGCAATTCCTGGCCGACCGCTACATTGTGGGCACCTGCCCTAAGTGCGGCAACGAGAATGCCTACGGCGATCAGTGCGAAAGCTGTGGTACCTCCCTTAACGCCACTGATCTGATCAACCCTAAAAGTACACTAAGCGGAGCCGTACCGGTAATGCGCGAAACAAAGCACTGGTACTTGCCGCTTAACGAGTATGAACCATGGCTGCGCGAGTGGATTGTAGAGGGCCATAAAAGCGACTGGAAATCGAATGTATATGGGCAATGCAAATCGTGGATAGACCAGGGCCTGCAGCCACGCGCCGTAACCCGCGATCTGGACTGGGGTGTGCCGGTGCCTGTTGAAGGTGCAGAAGGCAAAGTGCTGTACGTATGGTTCGATGCGCCAATAGGTTACATCTCGGCCACCAAAGCGCTTACAGATGATTGGGAGAAGTACTGGAAAGACGAAGACACGAAGCTGGTGCACTTTATCGGTAAGGATAACATCGTGTTCCACTGCATCATCTTCCCGAGTATGCTAAAAGCGCATGGTGATTTTATACTTCCGGACAATGTGCCTGCAAACGAGTTTCTGAATTTGGAGGGCGACAAAATTTCTACCTCACGTAACTGGGCAGTATGGCTGCACGAGTTCCTGCAGGACTTCCCGGGCAAAGGCGACGTGTTGCGTTATACTTTGTGCGCTAACGCCCCAGAAACAAAAGACAACGACTTTACCTGGAAAGATTACCAGGCCCGCAACAACAACGAACTACTGGCCATACTTGGCAACTTTATTAACCGCGCGGTGGTGCTTACCCAGAAATACTACGAAGGTGCTGTACCAACCCGTGGTGAGTTAACCGATTATGATAAAGAGGTGCTAGGCGTGCTGGAGGGTATGCCAATGGTAATTGCAACTTACATCGAGCGCTACCGCTTCAGGGATGCACTTAGTGAACTGATGAACCTGGCACGCCTGGGTAACAAGTACCTGGCCGATACAGAGCCTTGGAAGCTAATCAAGACAGACGAGGAGCGTGTAAAAACTATCATGAACATAGCGCTGCAGATATCTGGTAGCCTGGCTATACTCATGGAGCCGTTCCTGCCTACATCTGCTGATAAGCTGCGCGACATGCTTAACATGGCCTTAGGTAACAGTTGGTCAGACGCTGGTGCCGCTGATCTCCTGAAGGAAGGGCATGTAATCGGTAAACCAGAGCTGCTGTTTGAGAAGGTAGAAGATGCTGCCGTAGAAGCGCAGGTGCAGAAATTACTAGACACAAAAAAAGCTAACGAAATGGCAAACGCTGTAGTAGAGCCTGCAAAAGAGAACATCTCTTTTGATGAGTTTACTAAAATGGATATCCGCATCGGTACTATTTTGGAAGCGGAGAAAGTGGCTAAAACGAAAAAGCTCCTGAAGCTGAAGATTGACACAGGCATTGACCAACGTACTGTGGTTAGTGGCATTGCTGAGTTTTTTAATCCGGAGGAGATCATCGGGCAGCAGGTAAGTATACTTGTAAACCTTGCACCGCGTGATATCAAAGGCATCACTAGCCAGGGAATGATCTTGATGGCAGAAAATGCAGACGGTTCATTAGCCTTTGTACAGCCAAGCAAACAAATTACGAATGGCGGCACTGTATCTTAAAAGTATAGAGTCTGCTTTAAAGTAAATTAGTTGCCTCTCCTGTTAAAAGCAGGAGAGGCAATTTTGTTTAATGGCATTACACTAAATTTTAATTCGACGTTTATTTTCTAATTAAGTATACTATAGGAGTCCTGGT
This sequence comes from Pontibacter sp. H249, assembly GCF_037892465.1. Lineage (NCBI taxonomy): Bacteria > Pseudomonadati > Bacteroidota > Cytophagia > Cytophagales > Hymenobacteraceae > Pontibacter > Pontibacter sp. H249. Next base: position 65,305 of record NZ_JBBKTR010000020.1, read on the forward strand.
TATACTAATCAAAGTAAATTGAGCCAGGGCAGGGAGTAAACCAAAACTGTATCACTAGTTGAACGCTGATAGAACATGCAATCAATTCAGGAAAAAGTTGAGCAGGCACGATTAAAAGCTTTATATGGGTATCATATGTTGGATACTGAGGCAGAAAAAGATTTTGATGATATTACCGAGCTAGCTTCTGTTATTTGTAATACACCTATCTCTCTAATAACACTTCTTACTCATAACCGGCAATGGTTTAAGTCAAAGAAAGGTTTGTCTGTTTCTGAAACGCCACGCTCCATCTCTTTTTGCCATCATGCTATAAAGCAGGAAGATGTATACGAGGTGCCTGACGCCAAACAGACAGAAATATTTCGGGAGAACCCCTTGGTTACAGAAGATCCTAACATCAGATTTTATGCTGGAGCTCCACTTATAACTCAAAACGGACATCGGTTAGGTACTTTATGTGTTATTGATGCGGTAGCTAAAAAGCTTACAAAAGAACAGAAGAAGGCCCTGGTAACGCTCTCTAAACAGGTAATGGTGCAGTTTGAGCTGCGGCTAAAGAAGCAACAACTGGAGAATGAGAAAAAGCAACTGCTGCTGGTAAACGATAAGTTAGACAGATTTACGCATATGGTCTCGCATGATCTTCGGGAGCCTATTCACAACATAAGTGCTATTGCCGAATGGATAGAAGAAGACCTGGCAACTGGTGATGTGGCTAATGTTGCTGGGAATGTGGCACTTTTAAAAGAAAGAGCAAATGCCATGGACGCTTTAGTGACAGGTTTGCTGGAGTATGCAGGCATGCAAGTACAAAGCCTTCCTAAAGAACAGGTAGCCGCAGGTGATTTACTTCAAGAAATCAAAAGCGAACTACGTGGAGCTGAGCATTTCGAGATCACCATAGCCCAGGATATGCCGGTTATAAAAACTGAGCGGGTGCTACTAAAGCAGGTATTTGCCAATCTACTAACCAATGCAATAAAATATCACCACACAGGCCGGGGTAAAATAGAAGCAGGCGCAGTTGCCAAGCAAGGTGGCTACATGTTTTATGTAAAAGACAACGGCCCTGGTATACCAGCAGACTCACATCAGAAGATATTTACTTTATTTGAGCGTCTTGTTCGTGATTCCAGGAAAGAAGGCTCTGGTATTGGCCTCGCCACTGTCAAGAAAATTGTGGAGGAAAGAGGCGGCAAAATCTGGGTAGAGTCAGAAGTAGGAAATGGGGCTACTTTCTATTTTACATGGCCTGTATAGTATAAACTAACTCATTATAACAGGTTCGCCGGCTGCAACAGTAGGTTTAGAAGCCAGAAACTCAACTCTTTTAACTACAAAGTATAAGGCAGCAGCAACCACTACTGAAAAAGCCACCAATGCCCACCATAAGGTGTCGAAGCCATACCTGGAGGCAAGCGTGGTGCCAAGGTAGGGGGCAATTACATGTGCTGCTGCATAAGATATAGTATAAAGGCCCATATAGGAGCCACGGTTACTATCGTTGGAGCGTTCTACGGTAATAGTTGCCATAAAAGGCATTACCAAAATTTCCGAAAAACTCAGAAGCGCCATAGCTATATAAAGCAGAACTACATGCTCTCCCACGTTCAACACCGCAAAAGAAAAGCCCATTATTAAAACTCCTACCGGTATTAGCCACGACTTCTTGATATTTTCTCCGAGCACGTACACCAGTATCATCTCGAATAGGAAAACTATAAATCCGTTAAGCGCAAGTAAAACTCCAATCCGCTCTTCGGGTAAAATGTATACCTGCCGATAATATAATGGCAACGTAGAGAGCAGCTGGAAAAAAATAATGGCAAAACCGCAGTTCAGTATCACAAAAAGTATAAACAAGCTATCTGAGTAGGGAGATTTCGCCTTTTTTGTCTGGGCTACTGCGGCGGCATCTTTTCTTTTTGGCTTATGGCCTTGCCTATTCCTGAAGTACGCAAAAAAGAACAAGCCAGCCATGATGCAGGTAAAGCCATCAGCAATAAATAACCACTTATAAGAGATAGCGGCTAACAAACCACCCAGCGCAGGGCCAACAGAAAAACCTAGGTTTAATGCCATACGGTTTAAGGAGAAGGCACGGGTAACGTTCTCTGGCTTGGCGTAAGAGGCAACCGAAGAGGCATTGGCTGGCCGAAGCATATCATTTATCAGGCTAAGTATAAAGACTGCCGCTGCCATATATGTGAACTGCTCCAGGAAAAGGAACATAAAGTATAAGCTGCCTCCAACTGTAAGGCTAAAAAACTGCACCTTAAAATGCCCGATTTTATCTGTAAGCCAGCCACCCAGGAAAGAGCCGCAAACTGAACCCAGGCCATAGATGCTAAGTATAATGCCAGCCTCTTTTAAAGTACAGTTTAATGCCTCCGTCAGGTACACCCCTAAAAATGGTATTACCATAGCCCCGCTTCTGTTAATAAACATGATCAGGGAGAGCATCCAGGCTGGTTTAGAAAGGCCTCCAAAGGCATTGCCGTAGAGCAGTAATATTTTTTTCATAGGTGTTGGGGCATTGGTAAGCGGTTGCGAGAAGGTAAAAGTATACTTTACTGATTGCATTATAAACAAAGAGGCGCAAACTTTTGCGCCTCTTTGTACTTTATTTACAATTAAATAAGTTTTTATGCCGTATCGGGTGCAGTATGCTTATTTTGTATTATACTGGTTCATCGTGCGCTCCAATCCTATGGTGCCGAAGGCAATTATAGAGTCAGCAGTTTTCTCAATCAGGCCTTGCAGGTCTATTTGCTCGTCTTCACTAAACTTACCTAGCACATAATCTACCTGTTTGCCTTTATGAAACGTATCTCCAACACCGAAGCGCAGGCGTGGGTAATTGTTATGCCCCAACGTTTGCTCAATGTGCTTTAATCCATTGTGTCCGCCGGCACTGCCTTTAGTTCTAATGCGAATTTTACCGTAAGGTAAGGCAATATCGTCTGTAATTACCATCATTTGCTCTACTGGCAATTTTAAAGAATTTAGCCAATGGCTTACAGCTTTGCCGCTCAGGTTCATGTAAGTGGTGGGTTTTACCAGCACGTAAGTTCTGCCCTTTGTTTTGATTTCAGCAACAAATGCATGGCGGCCTGAGTCGAAACTGGCTTCATACTTTTTAGCAAGGTAATCGAGCACCATAAAGCCAATATTGTGGCGTGTTTCTGCATACTCTGGGCCAATGTTTCCGAGGCCCACAATAAGGTATTTCATACTTGTATCTTCGGGTAGGGCAGGAGCTTTAGGAGCCATGCCCAGCCATTGTCTCAATTTAGTTATTGTTAGATTGCCCAATGTAGTTGTTGTGTTTGGTTACTGCCTTTACAGAGTATATCTAGCGCAATAACTAGATACTTATTAAGTGCTGACATTAGGTTATTCATATCATGTCAGGTGCTTCTGATACTTAATTTTAAAAGCGATTAACAACCACCAATTTAAAAAGGCCTTGTACCTTAAACAAAAAATCCTGCCCCACTTTTAGGCAGGACAGGATTTGATGTATAAAGCTGTATCAGCTTATTTTTTTCCACGAGCTTCTTCAGCCTGTGCACTCTTAAGAGCACGAGGAATAGTAACTGTAGCTACTGGTGCAAGTGGGTTAGTTAAGATTTCGTAGTCACCACCTTTGATCTTGCTAACTTTGATAGATTTACCAAGCTCAAGCTCAGAGATATCAACTTCGATATAATCTGGAAGGTTAGCTGGAAGTGCTTTTACTTTAAGCTTACGTAGCTTAGTAACAAGCTTACCACCTAGCATAACACCTGGAGAGTTACCAACCATTTTAACCGGGATATCGATTTTTACTGGCTTGTCTTCCTGAAGCTGAAGGAAATCAACGTGCAGCAGCATTTCGTTTACCGGGTGGAACTGTACGTCCTGCATGATTGCTCTGTAGTGCGTACCTTCGATATTCAAGTCTACTTCGTATACTTCTGGAGAATAAACTAAGTCTCTGAACAGGATAGCTGGTGCGTAGAAGTGAACTTGCTCAGCACCGCCATAAAGTACACCTGGTACATAAGACTCATTACGCAATTCTTTTGTTTGCGCTTTGCCGAGATTTGCTCTTTTAAACCCTATAATCTCTAAAGTTTTCATATAAATGAATTTGTTAAAATTTTGAAGCCACAAAGGTATGGATTTAATTGTTGATTGTTAAATTGTTGATTGTTTTTTCTTGCGTTGTACAAGCAATTGAGACAATTAACTTTAAAACAATCTCCAGACCTGCTTTAGGAATGTATGAATTGCTGGTTTTCAATTAATTAGTAAGGCAATTGACAACCAGCAATTAAATTAAATAAACAGCGAGCTGATTGACTCGTGTGTTACTACGTTGTTTATTGCTCTGGCAAAAAGGTCGGAGAAGGAAAGTACTTTAATCTTAGAGCACTCTTGCTTTAACGGAATAGTATCCGATACAACCAACTCCTCAAGTACAGACTCTTCTATGCGCTCATAAGCCGGGCCGGATAACACTGGGTGTGTAGCAATAGCACGAACAGATTTAGCTCCTTTTTCCTTTAACAGTGCAGCTGCTTTTGTAATTGTGCCTGCTGTATCTACCATGTCGTCTACCAACACAACGTCCATCCCTTCAACATCACCGATTACCTGCATAGAGGCAATCTCATTAGCGCGTTTACGATGTTTGTCGCAAACAACCATTTCAGCTCCGAAGTTCTTAGCAAACGATCTAGTTCTTACAACACCGCCAACGTCTGGTGAGGCAAAGATAAGGTTAGAGCCTAGGTTCAGGCTACGCAGGTAAGGCACAAAAATGGCAGAACCATCCAGATGATCCACTGGAATGTCGAAGAAGCCTTGTATCTGGCCGGCATGAAGGTCGCAGGTCATCAGGCGGTCGGCACCAACAGACTGAATGGCGTTTGCCAATACTTTAGATCCAATCGATACACGTGGTTTGTCTTTCCTGTCTTGGCGGGCATAGCCGTAGTATGGCATCACCACAATTACTTTATGAGCCGAAGCACGCTTTGCCGCGTCTACTAACAGCATCAGTTCCATCAGGTTGTCTGCCGGCGGAAATGTAGACTGCACAATGAAAACCTCTGCGCCGCGAACTGACTCATTAAAGTGCACTCCTATCTCGCCATCGCTGAATCGTGAAATGCTTAAGTCGCCGAGGGTAGTGCCGTATGCGGCTGCAATCTTCTCCGCTAGGTACTTAGATGCGGAACCAGAGAATATTTTTACTTGTGGCATAATGGTGCTAAAAGCTAATTGAGGGTTTAGATTTAGTTATTATGCCCGCAAAGCTACCAAATAATCCTGATATAGGTAGTAGATATTCCTGATTTTAAATTACTTACATCTGGTGTAAAAGCAAAAAAGAACAACCCGCTTATCGCAGATTGTTCTTCTTAAGTTGTCCGACCAGGGCTCGAACCTGGACTCTTCTGAACCAAAATCAGACGTGTTGCCAGTTACACCATCGGACAATTTCCCTACTAGACTTAAGAACTTGCGTGCTATTGTCGTTTGGTGATGCAAATATAGAGAGACGATTTTAAACTGCAAACAATTGCTGCAAATTTTTTTATAAAATATTAGGATAAAATCTGCTTCAGGGCCGTGTCATAGTGTTTTTTGAGTAGAGCAACATAATAGCAATAGCTTTCTAAGGATAAGAGTTATACCCTGTTTTGTATCCTAATTATGTGAATTTCACTCGGTTATTTTTGGGAGTTTAGAAAATATTAGCTCACTTTTCCTGTACTGCAAAAATTACACGCGCATCTGGCTATCATTAAATAAAAAATTAGCTATTAAGTAATTTGTTTGTTGCTGAGTTGATGATCTCGTTTATCTCAAACGCCTTTATGCAAGATTCACGGCTATCTGCACAACAACAAGTATGAATTATTAATATAATTAGTATGCTGAGTCAGCCTATGATAGAAAAATGGTAAAAGCAAAATAACGGGTAAAGTATAAACATAGCTAAGCTCTGAAATCAGCTAAGGTATATTAATGTACTCTTTTTAGAGGTTAGGCTTTCGTGTAGGTTTGAATAATGTTTTCTGTAGCGCTTGATGAGGCTTGGGTTATATCGATTGGATTTTACGTTATATAAATAAGGTATAAATGGGACTTACTATTTTCGGCTTTACATGTAAAGTAACACTATGTATATACACAGAAAAAAATAATGCTTTTTCTGCTGTGGGAGTGTCACTCTAGCTGACTTTGTACGTAATGAGAGTTCTATACATTAATTATGTTTATGCCAACCTCAACCCTCAACCCTGATATTATAATTACCACCTGTGGACAACAGCTAGATCTTAGTTCTACTGAGTTGGTAATTGAACGATCCAACAGCCTTTTTAGCTACAATATTCACAAACTTAAGACAGGTGAATATGTAATCTGCGAAAAGTTTTATGCCAATCCATTCAATAACCGTTACATCCTGCTTAACGATGAGCAGATTGAGATGCTGAAAAATCTTTAATTTTGTTTTAAGCTGAAGTCAAGTTTTTAGGTAATGATTAAGCTCGTTTTTTGTAAATTATTCTTAGCAGTTTGGAGTCAGATCTTGTAAGGTAAATCTCCAAATCTAAACTTATGTGCTGAGAAATGCTGCAGTGCAAAATCTGTAGAATTGCTTTTGTATATTAATGCTTGGTTCTCAGTAAAATAGTGCCTGCCTTTGTTGTTGATCATGCAATATTTTATTATGTTTATACAATAATAACAAATACATAATAACTTAAAAGTGCGGCTATGAAACAGGTATTACTAATGCCCCTATTGCTTTGCGCTTTTTCCGGAGCCGGAGCTCTTGAAAGCGCTGTAACCTGCAAGGCGCAGGTTGATATGTTTTCTGCTTTTAGCTCTCAAATAGCACCTCAGGACACTGTTAAGGTGTCTTATGTGCGTGAGGATGATCCAAAGACGAAAAAGAAAGCTCGAGTGAAAACCACTAGAGTAAACTTTAAACGAGATGTGCAACGTGCAGCCTTATCTAAGCAGAGTACCGAGGGTAATCAGGTTGATATAATCGTGATGCAGTCCGGGCAGATTGTGCGTAACTTAGAAGATTTGCAATTGGTAGGGAACAGCGGTAATCAGTTATCCAACAACAGATTTATAGGTTTTGAGAATATTTCGGTTCCCTTCGAAGGCTCTATACGGTTTAAGGCAACTAATAAGCTTGGTACTGTTTCATATGATCGTGAAGTACGTTTTACGGTAATGGAAGAAGGCAAATGGGTATTAAGAATAGATCTCTAGTTCTGAACCTAGAGTAAACAAAAGGGCAGCCAAATTATCAATAGCCGCCCTTTTTGTTTGTATGATGGCAAGTATAAAATTATAGTTACAGGAGACTTGCAGGCATGTGCACGTGGTTGTGCTAAGCTTAGTACTTTGGTTCCGAGTCAGAGAGGCAATAGTAAATTATCATATAATCAAAGCGGTTTGCCTCAGTGCAGCAGGATAATTGTTTGAAGCCTCTACAACTGGAAAATATTTTCGCATAGTTTGCTCCGGCAGCTGCAGCCGCACGTTTTTAAGTTATACAATCTCAGGTTGTATTTCAGTGATATAGATGTGGTTACAGACAATTTAGATGCAGTTTATAGCAACCTGCATCTGTATAAGCTACATAGGGCAAAACTTTTTAACATCTTGTATGGATATAAGAGATTTATACATTAGTTTTGCACCCTGAAATAACTCCGTAACAAAAGTTAATCAATATAATTAAGTCAGATGGCGAATATTGGCAGAATTACCCAGGTTATCGGTCCGGTTGTGGACGTTAGCTTTGCGGGTGAAAACTCTAAGCTACCAAATATCTTGGATGCCCTACAAGTGACGAAAGACAACGGCCAGGTAGTAGTACTGGAGTGTCAGCAGCACCTTGGCGAGGACCGTGTACGTACCATTGCAATGGACTCTACAGAAGGTCTTACTCGTGGCGCTGAAGTAGTTGACTTGGAAGGCCCGATCAAAATGCCAACAGGCGAAGGCATCAAAGGTCGCCTTTTCAACGTAATCGGCGAAGCCATTGACGGTATTCCGCAGCCTGTGAGCACGGGTGGTTTGCCAATCCACAGACCTGCTCCGCGTTTCGAAGATCTTGCTACTTCTTCTGAAGTATTATTCACAGGTATCAAAGTAATCGACCTTATCGAGCCTTATGCAAAAGGTGGTAAAATTGGTCTTTTCGGTGGTGCCGGTGTAGGTAAAACTGTATTGATCCAGGAACTGATCAACAACATCGCGAAAGCACACGGTGGTCTTTCTGTATTTGCCGGTGTAGGTGAGCGTACTCGTGAGGGTAACGACCTTCTTCGTGAGATGATTGAGGCTGGTATCGTACGTTACGGTGCTGAGTTCTTAGAGTCTCTTGAGCACGGTGGCTGGGATCTTTCTAAAGTAGATCAGGAAGAACTGAAGGAGTCTAAGGCTACCTTCGTGTTCGGTCAGATGAATGAGCCTCCTGGGGCGCGTGCACGTGTAGCACTTTCTGGTTTGACTATGGCGGAATACTACCGCGATGGTGAGCCGGGTTCTAGCGACGCAGGTCGTGACATCCTTTTCTTCGTGGATAACATTTTCCGTTTCACGCAGGCAGGTTCTGAAGTATCAGCCCTTCTTGGTCGTATGCCATCTGCGGTAGGTTACCAGCCAACGCTGGCAACTGAAATGGGTGCCATGCAAGAGCGTATCACGTCTACAAAGCGTGGTTCAATTACATCGGTACAGGCCGTTTACGTACCTGCCGACGACTTAACTGACCCTGCTCCAGCGACAACGTTTGCTCACTTGGACGCAACTACAGTACTTTCACGTAAAATCTCTGAGCTTGGTATTTACCCAGCAGTAGACCCTCTTGACTCTACTTCGCGTATCCTTACGCCAGATGTAGTAGGCGAGGAGCACTACAACACAGCACAGCGTGTGAAAGAGATTCTGCAGCGTTACAAAGAACTTCAGGATATCATCGCCATCCTTGGTATGGACGAACTATCTGACGAAGATAAAATGGTAGTACACAGAGCGCGCCGTGTGCAGCGTTTCCTGTCTCAGCCATTCCACGTAGCAGAGCAGTTTACAGGCCTTAAAGGTGTTCTTGTTGATATCAAAGACACAATCAAAGGCTTTAACGAGATCATGGAAGGTAAGTATGACCACCTGCCAGAAGCAGCCTTCAACCTTGTAGGTACTATTGAAGATGCTGTTGCGAAAGGTGAGAAAATGCTTGCTGAAGCAAAATAAGTTTTAATTAGTTAAAAGTTAAGAGTTGAAAGTTAAGAGTTGGTTTTACCACTTAGCTTTTAACTCTTAACTCTAAACTCTTAACTAATAAAGATGTATTTAGAAATAATCACACCTGATAAAAAGGTTTTTGCCGGTGAGGTAACATCAGCCCAGTTTCCGGGAGCCAACGGTTCGTTCGAGGTTCTGGATTCTCACGCTCCACTTATCAGCACCCTGGAACAAGGCAGAATCCGTGTCACTACCAACAAAAGCCAGGAATTCTTTACCGTTGACGGTGGTGTGGTAGAAGTACTGAACAACAAAATTATTGTACTAGCTGAGTCTGTAATAGAGTAACAGTAAGTATAACAAGTATAAAAAATCCCCTCCTGTTTGTATGAGCAGGAGGGGATTTTGCTTTTTTTAGACAGGTGTTCTTTATACTTTAATTACTGTACAGCAGTAACTCCTCCTCGCTGCCTGGTAAGATAATGGTTTCCAGATAACTTAGTCCTAGCTTTTCCAATAGCTGAATTGATCTGATGTTATTTGGTAAGGTGATAGCAGAGATCTTGCGTAGTGCCAGCTGGTTGTGTGCATAAGCTAGTGTAGCACTAGCTATTTCATAGGCATAGCCTTTACCGTTGTACGCTGGCAGAAGAGCAAATCCTATGTCAGGATTCTCTAAATTATCTCTTCTAATGATCCCGCACATGCCAATAGCTTGACTATTCTCTTTTGTTTCTACCAAAAATAAGCCAAAGCCATTATGCCTATAGCTTTTTAAGGGGCCATTCTCTAAATAAGCCTTAGCTTGCTCTTCTGTTTTAATGCCTTTGTCACCAATAAACTGCAGCCATCCGGGGCTGTTGAGAAGTTCGATGATAAAACCAGTATCATGAATAGTGAACTCACGCAGTTTTAGTCTTTCAGTTTCTAGAATTTGGTTCATAGGTAGGTTATATGGCGAACAGTGGATACATGGATTTGATAAAATTTTCAGGACTAAATCAGGAGATGAAATTGTCAGTAGTGCTTCATTACCATACTGCTTAACCAGTTTTAGAAGTAGTTTACGCTTGCTATTCGTATTACACTACTAGTTTAAATTACATTGCATTCATCTTTTAATAAAGGCTGTGAATGAGACGCAGCCTAGTTGTATCATGTTCTAAGCATTTGTTTTAAAGTTTTGAAAGAATATAAATCAACAGGATCAAAAGTATGACGATGGACAGCACGTACTTTCTCTGCCTGTGTTTCCTTAAATAACCATCCTTCTTCATGTCCCAATCAAAGAGCATGACAACAAGAACATCAGAAAAATTAAAAATAAACTCGTGCCATTCAAAAGCTTCGTCTGCTCTTCTTTTAGAAGATATCGTATTCTTCTTCTTTTTGAAACGTTTTAAAGCCTCTACTTTCTTATTCTCGTATTCTACTGGGACATTACGAACAAGAAGCTCTTTTTTTGCTTGCTCAATAGCCAACGGATTCCAATCATCTGGGAAATTGGCTATTTGAATGAGTTCGCCTGTTTCTCGTTCTGCTATTGGAGGTTCAAAGTTCATACTTTCTATAATGAGAGCGGCCAGCTAGTATGTGTTTACTTTTACTGCCAGCACTATATATGGAACTGCTATCAGCTATGCGAAGAGAAAGTAACTATATAATTTAAAATCTTTTAACAATATAGCAGTTCTAATAGAGCAGGAGTACTCTTAACCTTTATAAAACTTCCAACTCCACATTTTCACACACAGAATAACCCACAAAAGTAAGAGTAAGGCTTTACTCCAGATCCTGCTTCGTTAGTATCTCGTTGTATAAAACCTAAACTTTGCCTCTTAATATTCTGACAAGAGAGTTGCCACACGTACCTGTTTTGCAGCTTTAAAAGAGTTTAGCACCTACCTTCTGGCATTTTACAGAATGATAAGCAGGTTATAAGTAACAAATTATTGTTGCTAAATAAATGTATGTTTAATAGAAAATATCGTCGTATTCTATCTATTCCTAAATCCTGTTTATCTTTAGGCTGATTAACCTGAATACTCATGGCAAACATCCACCCTAAAACTACCCCGATTTATCAAACCTCAGTTTTTACGTTTGAAGACCTAAATGCACTTGAGCTATACTTTGAGGAGCCGGGACAGAACTATATGTATACCCGCTATGGCAACCCTAACACAGAGGAGCTAGCACAGGAGATAAATAAGCTCGAAGGTGGTACAGGAGGAGTGGTAACTTCCTCGGGTATGTCGGCGATACTGGCGGCAGTGTTGGCGGTTTGCAAGGCCGGCGATCATGTGCTATGTGCCGAGGAAATTTACGGAGGATCGGCGGCGCTGCTAAGCCAGGAGCTAACACGCATAGGAATAGAAGTAACTTACGTGCCCTCTGCTGATATTTATACTTTAGCAAAGTATATCAAGCCAAATACCCGCCTGATGCTGGCAGAAACCATGAGCAACCCCTTGCTGCAAGTGCTGGATGTTGCAAGGCTTGCCCGGGAAACAAAGAAGCAAAGTATAAAACTAGTAATTGATAATACTTTTGCCACGCCCATACTTACTAAGCCACTTGAACTAGGTGCCGATATGGTGATGCACAGCGTAACCAAATACCTGTCAGGGCACAGCGATGTTACAGCCGGTGTGGTAGTTTGCCAGCAGGAGCAGGACCTGCAACGCGTGCAAGCGGTAATGAGAACGTATGGCTTAAATCTTAGTCCGTTTGAAGGTTGGTTGGCTGCGCGTGGTCTTAAGACACTGCACCTGCGCATGAAGCAGCACTGCAGCAATGCTATGGCTATAGCACAGCTTCTGGAGCAGCACCCGAAGGTAGAACAAGTATGGTATCCTGGTTTACAAACGCATCCGCAACACAATCTTGCAAAGGAGCAGGGCCAAAGTATGTTTGGCGGTATGCTCAGTTTCAGGATAAAAGATGATACAGAAGCAGTGAATCGTTTTATGCAGGGACTAAAAAGTATACCTTTCGCGCCTTCGCTGGCTGGGGTGAATACTTCTATTTCCTATCCGTTAGGTACCTCGCACCGCTCGCTAAGCCGGGAGCAGCAACAAAAGTTGGGTATTACGACTGGAGTTATTCGTTTGTCGGTGGGTATAGAGGAGCCGGAGGAGTTGATCGCTGATCTGAAGCAAGCTTTGGCACAGGTGTAGGTTTTTAGTTTTAAAGCTGCCGTAGTCTAACCACCCTTAACCCCTCCTTAACCAAGGCGGGGAAATGTACTTACTGCTTCTACTGCCATCAATTTAGCTATACTCTTACCTTTTTAGTAGCACCTTTATTTTGTCATCCTGAAAGGATCTTGGTGGATGGGAAGTTAAGCACAAGCTACAGTGCTAACGCTTTTAATAAAGTAGTGCCATAGTTTCCCGCCTTGGTTAAGGGTGGTTGGAGTACGGCAGCTGGAAAGTATAAACTTACACCACCTCCAGCAACTTCTTCAGGTTCTTTACTACTTTCTCCAGTTCTTCTTCTTGCAAACTGCTGCTACTTGGCAGGCAGAGGCCGCGTTTGAATAGGCGTTCACTCAAATTATCTCCAAAGTATAAATTGTTAGCATACAGTGGTTGCAGGTGCATAGGTTTCCAGAGTAATCTTGTTTCGATGTTCTCTTCTTCTAAATCCTGTCTTATGCTTTCCGGGCCGTGCCCTTCGGGTAGAAGTATGGTCGTGAGCCAACGGTTAGCAAAGCTAGTTTTGGGTTCGGTTACGAATTCAAGACCTTCTATACTTTGTAGCTGTTTACGATAGTAATTAAAGATCTCCCGGCGCTGCTTTACACGCATTTCCAGCACTTCTATCTGGCCACGGCCAATACCCGCGCTAATATTGCTCAAGCGATAGTTGTAGCCCATTTCGGAGTGCTGGTAGTACGGTGCAGGGTCTTTAGCTTGTGTAGCTAGGAATCTTGCCTTTTCAGCCAAGCCTTCCTCATTAGTTATGATAGCGCCGCCAGCTGATGTAGTAATAATCTTGTTGCCGTTGAAGGAGAAAATACCCATAAGCCCAAAAGTGCCAACCTGATGGCCAGCATAGCGTGATCCTAGAGCCTCTGCTGCATCTTCTATAACGGGTATAGCAAACTCTTCTGAGATAGCCATAATCTCCTTTAGCTTAGCTGGCATGCCGTACGAATGCACTAAAAGTATGGCAGCAGGCTTTTTGCCTTGCTTCAAACGTTCTTCTATTCCGGCACGAAGTGTATCAGGACACATACTCCAGGTCTCGGCTTCGCTTTCTATAAAAACAGGAGTAGCTCCTAAGTATAAAATTGGGTTGGCAGAGGCTACAAAGGTAAACGTAGAACACAGCACCTCATCTCCGGGGCCAATACCCAGCAGGCGCAGCGCCAGGTGAATGGCAGCGGTGCCAGAACTTAGAGCAACGCCATAGCGAGAATTAGTGTGTTGGCAGATGTCGTGCTCAAAGCCAGGTATGTTAGGGCCAACCGCAGATACCCAGTTGTCCTCAATTGCTTTCTGCACATAGTTTTTCTCGTGCCCGCCCATATGCGGAACAGAAAGGAAAATTCGCCCTGGCCTGTACAACATGTCTTTGCTTTTTTAGGGTGATGTTATTGTAATGCTTAAGTGCTGCGGTTACTACCTACAACGGTAAAGTACAGCGTAACAGTATATCAAGTAGGCTATACGTATGTTAATCAATATAGTAAAAAGACTTTACTAAATCTGAGCCTTCTACGTAGTAGCTTGGAATATGCTGCGATAGCGCAAAGGTTTGCGGGCATTTTTATAGATTGCAGCTTTAACAACGGTTCTTGTACAAACAGATGCTGGATTTCCCGAACGCAAAGATCAACTTAGGTTTATTTGTTACTTCTAAAAGACCTGATGGTTTCCATAACTTGCAGTCTTGCTTTTACCCTGTAAAATGGTGCGACGCGCTGGAGATTTTGCCTGCTGTAGAAGAACGCTTTGATATGACAGGCCTGCCAGTGCCCGGAAATCCAGATACTAACCTTTGCCTGAAAGCCTATAAGCTTCTTCAGAGTGATTTTAAATTGCCGCCGGTACACATGCACTTGCACAAGGTAATACCAATGGGAGCCGGTTTGGGAGGTGGCTCTGCAGACGCTGCCTTTACACTTAAAAGCCTTAATAAGCTGTTCGAACTAAACCTTTCGGATGATAAGCTGGAAGAATATGCCCGCCAACTGGGCAGTGACTGCGCTTTCTTCATTCGAAACAAGCCTGTAATTGCCACTGAAAAGGGAGATATATTCTCGCCAGCCAACTTAGATTTATCAGGCTATACTTGTGTGGTGGTGTACCCAGGCATACACATAACTACCGCAGAGGCTTACGGTAATATAAAACCGCAGCAGCCAACCTACACCATGGAGATGCTCCTGAAACAGGATATACATGCCTGGAAAGAGGTGATGAAAAACGATTTTGAAGAAGCGCTTTTTCCCAAATACCCTGAGCTGCCGCAGATCAAAGAAAAACTTTACGCAGCGGGTGCTGTATATGCTTCCATGACGGGCTCGGGCTCGGCTGTATACGGAGTATTTAAAGAAGAACCAGCCGAATTAATCTTCCCCGACCACTACCTGCTCTGGAAAGGCTTGCTTTAGTTTTTTGCGGCGCTTGTCGTAAGCATCTAGAACGGGGTAGATAAACACGCTCAGGAGAATAATGGCTGCACCCAGGTAAAAGCCCGACGACATTTGCTCATCTTCCTTAAAGATTAACAGAGCAAGTATAATACCGTAGATCGGTTCCAGGTTTACAGTCAGGTTCATGGTGTAAGCAGTGATGCGCTGCATTAGCCTAACAGAGGCAGTGTAGGCATACACTGTACAAGCCAACGCCAATACCAGCAGGTACACCCAATCCATGGCGCCCATACTAAAGTTAAGTGATCCTCCCTCGGCAAAATAGGTTGTATAAATCGGGAAGAACAGCACTGTGGCAAGGCAGGCGCCAGTCATTTCGTAAGTTGTGATAGTGGTAGATGGTATCTTCTTTACCAGCTTTGCATTGATGATGGTAAAGATGGAGCCCATTAGCGCAGAGCCAATAGCCATAGTAATGCCAAGTATGCTATCGAATTCTGTCTCGTTTTGGAAAATAATATACAAGCCGAAAATCACCAGTAGGGCAAGCAGTACCTCATGCGGTTTGATTTTGCTTTTGCTGAAGAGTGGGTCTAGTAAAGCGGTCCAGAGACTACAGGTGGCAATGCCCACTAACGTAATAGAAACAGACGAAACCCTGGCGGCCGCAAAAAACAGGATCCAATGTGCTGCAATAATAAATCCGACACCTAGTAGCTTGAGAGCTTGTTCTCTGCCCATCCAGAACGGTGTGCCGCGCTGGTAAATGATGGCTCCTATAGCCACTGCTGTAATTGAAGTGCGCAAAGCAACCAGTTCTACAGCAGGTATAGAGATCAGCTTACCAAGTATGGCTGTGAAGCCCCACAGGAAAACAATAAAATGGAGCTCGATAAAGTCTTTAAGCCGGGGCATGTTAGCGCGGTACGTAACGGTATAAAATAAAACCTATGCCTGTAAATACGATCGTCGGAATCCAGGCGGCTATGGAAGGAGGTATATCGCCTACCTGTGCCAGGCTGCGGCTGGTGATTACGAAAATAATAAAGATGAATGCCAGAAAGAACCCCAGTGCAATCTGGAAACCAACCCCACCACGCGCTTTACGGGCACTTACAATTACTCCGATTATAGTAAGTATGATAATAGCGAATGGATAGCTGAAACGCTCATACTTTTCGATAAGGTATGTTTCCAGGTCATCTGCTCCCCGTGATTTTTTCTCATCAATAAACCGGTTCAGTTCTGTAAGCGTCATGGTCTGCTCCAGTTTATAGGTACTTTCAAAGTCTTTGGGAGTGAGGTTAAGTGTAGTATCTAAAGCTCCTCCTTTGTGTATAGTCTCCTTCTCGCCGTTAAAAGTGCGCAGAACATAGTTATCCATGTGCCACTTTTCTTTTTCCGGGTCCCACCGCACATTATTAGAGGTAAGCTTGCTTTTAAGGTTGGTCTTATCAATAGACTCAATCGCAAAATTGTACCCAACGTGGGCTGTGACGTTGTAGCTCTCCATGTACACGTAGGTTTCAGGAGCTACTTTAATATGAATGTTACGGCTATCGTAAGTAAAGGTACTTTTGGTATACTTTATTTGGAAAGCAACACTCTCCTTGTTTGCATTAGGTATTACCCAACCGATAAGCACAAAGATAACCGCAGCGATAATCGAAGAACCGATCAGGTACGGTACCAGCAGCCTTCTAAAGCTTACGCCACTGCCAAGTATAGCTACGATCTCGGTATGAGATGCCAGCTTAGCCGTTACAAATACGGTCGCAATAAACACCGTAATCGGGCTAAGCATGTTGGCGTAGTATGGGATCAGGTTTAGGTAATAATCAAAGATGATCTCACCAATAGCCACATTATGCTTGATAAAGTCGTCGTTCTTTTCTGTAAAATCAATTACCAGAATTACAGATACAAGTATCAGCACCACAAACACAAATGTGGTCAGGAACTTCTTTAATATGTACTTATCGAGGAGCTTCAACTTAAGTTAGCGAGTTAAAAAGTTAGAGAGTTGGAGAGCTTAGAGGAATATAACTCTCTAACTCTTTACAATCTTGTCATTAATTTCTTTACCATCACATCTTTCCAGTCGCGGAAAGTTCCGTTCAGGATGTGCTGACGGGCTTGCTTTACCAGCCACAGGTAAAATGTAAGGTTGTGCACGCTGGCAATTTGCCCGGCCAGGTACTCACCGCTGTGAATCAGGTGGCGTAAATAAGCCTTGGTGTAGAACGTGCTTACATAGCCTCCCAGTTCCGTATCTATCGGGGTGTGGTCGTTTGCCCACTTTTGGTTTTTAATGTTAATGACACCCTGTGTGGTGAACAACATGCCATTTCGGGCATTACGCGTTGGTAGCACGCAGTCGAACATATCTACACCCAAAGCGATATTTTCAAGTATATTGGCAGGCGTACCTACCCCCATCAAATAGCGTGGCTTGTCTGCCGGAAGTATATCGCACACCAGTTCGGTCATTTCATACATCATCTCAGCGGGCTCGCCTACCGAAAGGCCACCAATGGCATTGCCTTCACGGTTAAAGCTGGCAATGGTCTCAGCAGACTGTATGCGTAAATCTTTGTAGGTACTGCCCTGCACAATCGGGAATAGCGTCTGGTTATAGCCATACTTTGGTTCAGTACTGTCAAACCTATCAACACAACGCTGCAGCCAGCGGTGTGTGCGCTCCATCGAGTACTTGGCATAGGTGTGGTCGCAGGGGTAGGGGGTGCACTCATCAAAAGCCATGATAATGTCGGCGCCAATAGTGCGCTGAGTGTCCATCACGTTTTCGGGAGTGAAGTTTAACGTAGAGCCATCAATATGGGATTTAAACTTTACGCCCTCTTCTTTTATCTTACGTGTACCAGCGAGTGAGAAAACCTGATAGCCACCACTATCGGTAAGTATAGGCCTGTCCCAACCGTTAAATTTATGTAAGCCGCCAGCTTTTTCCAGCACATCTAAACCGGGGCGCAGGTATAGGTGGTAAGTGTTGCCAAGTATGATTTCAGCTTTGATATCATCCTTTAGCTCACGTTGGTGTACTGCTTTTACAGTGCCGGCTGTACCTACCGGCATAAAGATTGGCGTTTCGATGGCTCCGTGATCAGTTTGCACTACACCGGCACGGGCTTTAGATTGTGGATCTTTGGCTACTAATGAAAATTGCATATCTGTAGTTTATAGTCCTGGGCTTTAACAAGAACAGGACCAGGTGCTGCGCAAAGGGCTAAAAACCTATAGCTCAGCGTTTATTTATACTTCTAAAAGAACCGGCAAAGATACAAAGAGTAATGCCACAAACCATACAATTTTTTTAATGCAACGATGCTTCGGAAATGCCTTTTTAATGGTTATTTTTGAGGAGGCTTTAGGTGAATTGTTTAATTGCTAGTTAGCTAATTTGTTGTTTCCAGTAAAGGGAGGAGAGGCTTTGGCAATTTTATAGTACAACAATTCAGCAGTCCAACTATTTAACAATACAAATTTGATTACAACTATACTCCTGGTGCTGCTCGGGCTTTGTGTGCTGGTGCAGCTTTATTTTACGCTTATTTATTTTTTGCCGCTTACCAGGCACGCAGATCCGCAGTCGGAATCAAAGCGGCCGGTTTCGGTTATTGTAGCGGCGCATAACGAGCAGGATAACCTGTACGAACTGCTGCCCATGCTACTAGACCAGGAGTATCCGGAGTATGAGGTGATTGTGGTAAATGACCGCTCTGATGACGATACTGAATTTTACCTGTTCGAGCTGGAGAAGCAATTTCCGCATTTTAAGGTAGTAACGGTTAAAAAGACTCCCGATTATCTAAACCCTAAAAAATATGCGGTAGCTCTTGGCATAAGAGCAGCCAAGTATGAGCATATGCTGTTCACAGATGCCGACTGCCGCCCTTGCAGTTTAAATTGGATAGAAAAAATGCAGAGTGGCTATGAAACTGGCGCTGAGGTAGTATTGGGGTACTCTCCGTACACACAGCTTAAAGGTTTTTTAAATAGCTTGATCAGATATGAAACCTTGCTGACCGGAATTCAGTATTTGTCTCTTGCAAACCTAGGGAAACCCTACATGGGGGTCGGCAGAAACTTATCTTACACAAAAACTTGTTTCTTTAAAAACAAAGGGTTTGCATCTCACATCAAAACAATGGGCGGCGATGACGATCTTTTTGTTCGTGATGCCGCCAACAATAGTAAGGTTAGCATTGTTATCGACAAGGAGGCGCAAACAGTAAGCATTCCTAAAAAGACGTTTTGGGAATGGGTTGTGCAAAAACGTAGGCATATGTCCGTCGGGGGACGTTATAAAGCGGCAGACAGAAGAAGATTAGGAGCATTTGTAGCATCAAACGTTTTTTTCTACATCCTTCTCATTATTCTTCTTGTTTTGAATAGCCATTTAGCTATATTAGGTGCGCTTGTGGGCGTACGTTACTTATCGGTGTTTCCGGTATATGTGCTGGCCGCACGAAGACTCGACGAAACAGTATCCCTGCCATTATTGCCTGTGCTGGACGTAGTGTACTTTTTTACCTATGTCTTTCTTGGGGTATCTGTATTAATGTATAAACGACTCAGATGGAAGTAAACAAACAATTCTCTGCAAAAGCGAAGCACGACTTTAAGCTTATTCAGGCAGCGGTAGAAGAAAACGACGAAAAAGCGTACGCCGAACTGATGAGCATTTACAAGAAACCAGTTTACCACGTGGTTCTGAAAATGGTGCGCAACGCTGATGATGCAGAGGACTTAACGATAGAGGCTTTTGCCAAAGCTTTCCGTAACCTGCATAAGTTTAACCCGGAGTACGCGTTCAGTACCTGGCTTTTCCGAATCGCTACCAATAACTGTATCGATTTTATCCGCAAAAACAGGATCAAGACCATGTCTATCGATTCTGCCATTAAAATTGATAACGGCGACGAGATTACCATCGACTTCAAAGACAAAAACCTTAACCCACAGGAAGAGGCGATCAAAAACCAGAAGATCGAGATTATGCAGTATGTAGTGGCTAAGTTGCCGGAGAAGTACCAGCGCCTAGTTACACTGCGTTACTTTAATGAGCTTAGCTACGAAGAGATTGCCACAGAACTTAACGCACCGCTAGGTACTGTAAAAGCCCAACTGCACCGCGCCCGCGAGTTGCTCTATGATATGGTAAAAAACAAAAAGCACCTTATTTAATTGCCTGATCACAAAATTGATTACCTGATTAAATAGTGCTTACTAAAGTATAAATTAAGGTTGAATATTGATTACGTTAGAAACCCCTGTTGCCCGTAAGCAGCAGGGGTTTTATACTTTTACACCATATACCGTACTTATTTTATACTTTTGCAGCCTGCTATTTTATATTGGGATGAGATTTTTTTCGAAAGAGAGGTGGCTGGAGCTGACAGGGAGGTTATACCTGCAGATGCGCCTGCGCACCCCTGAAAAAATAGAGCGGGAGCTAAGTATAAAGTATGAAGGGCAGTACCGAAATGCCGGCTTAACGCTGCTTTTCGATGTGTTTATGGCAATAGCCGTTGTAGTTGCTGTGGCTATACTTGCAGTTACTTTATACTTGTTTGCCGCTTAACATTCATTTATAATTTCTAATTCGTAATTCATAATTTAGAATATATGCCTCATTCTACTGCCATCCGCACACTTTTGTCAGGTTACTTTCCAGAGCTTACCGAAGACCAGTTGCAAAAGTATGAGCACATGGGAGAACTGTACCAGGAGTGGAACCAGAAGATAAACGTAATCTCGCGCAAAGACATGGACCAACTGGGGGTGCACCACATCTTACATTCGCTGGGCATTGCCAAAGTTGTGCAGTTTCCGGGTCATACTTCGGTAATGGATGTAGGCACTGGCGGCGGTTTGCCGGGTTTGCCATTAGCTGTTATGTTTCCGGAGGTTAAATTTCACCTGGTAGACTCCATAGGTAAAAAAATACACGTAGTGCAGGAAATTGCAAGAGAGCTGCATTTGCATAATGTTACAGCCAGCCACGCACGCGCAGAGCAGGTGCGCGACAAGTATGACTTCGTTGTGAGTCGTGCTGTTACCCGCCTAGCCAATTTCTGGCCCTGGATTATGAATAGCTTCAAGAAAACCGGCTTGCCAATAGAAGGCTTGTATTACCTGAAAGGAGGCGATTTGGAAGAAGAGATCGCAGAATCTGGGTTGATCACAAAAGTGCACACTCTATCAGATTACTTTACAGAGGAGTTCTTTGAAACGAAAAAAGTGGTATACGTGCCGCTAAAGTAGAATCAAGTTTTAGAATGAATGGAGTTTACCTTAGAGGCGCAATGTTTTGCGTCTCTTTTTATTATGGAGGCTGCTTCTTCTAATTAATACGCCAATGCTTGTAGGCAATGATAAAGCATATACTCTGTAGAGTATTAGTCTTCAAGTATAAACCGTACAGCCCGGGTTTCAGAGTAGTAGTAATCTTTTCTGAAATCTTCTATAAATCCTACGTGGCCTCCTTCCTCCGGAATCTCAAAAAAGAAGTATGGGTTTGCTTCTGCTTCCTGCATTGGGTAGCAAGGCTTACCCAAAAACGGATCGTTTTTAGCGTTTACTAGCAGCGTTGGTACTTGGATATTTGGTATGAACTGCCGCGAACTAACGCGTGCATAATAGTCTTCAGCATCTTTAAATCCGTGTAAAGGGGCTGTGTAACGGTTATCAAACTCGGGGAAAGACCAAAGTATACTATAGTCCGTTAGATCAACCTCATCGGGATACATTTGTCTTTTCTGCTCCAGTTTTGCACCTAAAGTTTTTAAGAAACGCTGTGTATATATTCTGGATATTTGTTGAGCCGACGATTTAAGATCTACTGGAACAGAAAAGACAGCTGATCGCCTAACTTCTGAAGGTACTTGCTCCGGAGACTCACCAAGATATTTTAGTGTAATGTTGCCGCCTGCGCTAAAGCCAACTAAATACACATTGTCGTAATTGCCGGCGTCTAAAGCATGGCGCACTACAAAATCCAAATCGTCGGAGGCGCCCAGGTGGTAGGAGCGGAGCAGCTTATTTGGCTCACCACTACAGCTGCGGTAGTTCCAGGCAAGTGCATCTACACCTTCTTTATTGAAGGCTTTCACCATGCCTTGTATATAAGGCCTGCTTGTGTCGCCTTCCAGTCCATGAGAAAGTATAACCAGGTCCGACGATCCTATCCTGGACCAGTCTATGTCAATAAAATCATCATCGGGAGTTATCAGACGTTCGCGCTCATACAAAACACCATCCACTTGCCTGAACAAACTGGGAATTATGGTTTGCAAATGGCCATTGAAAAGATAAAAGGGCGCTTTGTGTTTAGAAGGAACAATAGGCATGGCTAAAGAAATTTATGGCTACTGTTGTAGTTATATATACGACTTGATGCGAAATTAAGCTATTATTAACTTCTTATATATCAATATTATTCTTTTGTGCGTATTAATAGCAGTATCAATTATTATAACTATGAAAATTGCACCAAAGTTTAAAACAATAGCATTAGCATTAACAATAGGTCTGTTTACTTTCGCCTGTTCTCAGGAAACTCAGAACGAAACTAACGCTGAAATTGATGAGGCACAAGCTGAAATGACAGAGGCAGGCAATGAAATGGACCGTGAGTATAATGACTTTACCACATGGGTAAGCACCAATACAGAACGTGCCGAGACAGTAACAGCTGATGAGTACCGTGAAATGCGTACCGAATATAACCGCCGTTCCGCTGAACTGGAAGCTGAAAGCAGCAACTGGGATGAAGAAACCCGCAGAGAATGGGAAGAAGTAAAGGCTGACTGGAACGACTTTGAAAACAAGGTACAACAGCGTTTAGGAAATATTGAAGATGTAGACGTAGATGTTGATGTAGACAAAAACTAACTAGCTTACATCCGTTCATTATAAAATGGCCACTAGGTTAAATCTTGGTGGCCATTTTATTTCAGTGCAACAGTACATTTTAATCCCGAGAACCTGACTGTTTATACTTTAGGTAAACAGAGATAAATGTTAGGACTAAAAGGTTCTGTTTGTTACCTTTGCAAACCAAGGTGTACTGTAAAAAAATATAGTGAGGTGCTTTGGAAATTAATAGTAAAGGATTTACCTTTGCAAACTCATTAGAGAACGGAATAAAAAGAAAGATATAATAGTATAAAATAATATGGCTAACCATAAGTCGGCATTAAAGAGAATCAGAGCGAATAACGCTAAACGTCTTCGTAACAGATATCAGGCGAAAACTACTCGTACTTTTATCAAGAGATTAGAAAACCTTACTGATCAGGCCGAGGCGCAAGAGCTTTACAAGACAGTTTCTTCTATGCTTGACCGTCTTGCCAAGAAAAACATTATTCACAAAAAGAAAGCTGCAAACAACAAGTCTAGACTTGCTAAGTTTGTAAACGGCCTGGCCGCAGCTTAATTTTTGCTGAAGCAGTTTCAAGAAAGCCTTATACGAAAGTGTAAGGCTTTCTGTGTTTATTAAAGCTTAATAATTGTAAACTAGAAAGCATTGTGGGCTGCTATAAATCTTTGTCTATTGTGTGTTAAGCTTTATACTTGATAAGCTGCAGTTTATCATAATAACTACGGCTGTCAAAATAGCTTGTAAGTAATTTGCAGCATTACAAAAAAATGGAAATGGCGCAGGTATAAAGTATACCTGCGCCATTTCCATTTTTTTGTAATTGTAATTATAATTTTAAGCTATACTTAGCTTGATCATGTTTGTGCGCTTTTGCTCATTTATAGGCATACTAGCTGTGTTAATAAACACATCGCCTTTGTTAATATAGCTACCGTCTAAAAGCGCCTGCTTAATGTCTGAGATAGTGGCATCAGTAGACTCAAACTTATCGTAGTGGAAGCCACGTACACCCCAAACCAGGTTTAAAGTGCTCAACAATTTTATATTTTCAGTAAAGATGAAAATGTCAGATTTAGGACGGTGTTTAGCCAATTGGAAAGCAGTATAACCAGACTTTGTCATGCCAATAATCGCACGAGCATTTGTATCGCGGGCAAGGTTGCAGGCATTAGCTACAAGGCTATCGCTGAAGAATGTATCAGAGTGCGGGTTAAGTATATAGGTTTTATTAAAGATATCAGAGTGCGTCTCTACGGTTTTAATGGTAAGGCTCATACTTCTGATTGTTTCGATAGGATAAGCGCCTACAGCAGTCTCTGCGCTTAGCATAAGGCAGTCGGCACCATCAATCACAGCATTAGCAATGTCGTTTGTTTCGGCACGGGTAGGACGCGGGTTCTCTATCATACTTTCCATCATCTGAGTGGCAATGATAACAGGCTTAGCAGCTTTGTTTGCTTTCTCTACAAGCATCTTCTGGATCATCGGCACCTTCTCCATACCCACTTCCACGCCTAAGTCGCCACGAGCCACCATGAGGGCATCAGCTGCATGTATAATCTCATCAATGTTCTTGATGGCCTCCGGTTTTTCTATCTTGGCAATTACACGGGTGTCTTTACCACGTTCTTTGATGATGCGTTTGATCTCCTGTATGTCTTCTACCTTGCGCACAAATGAAAGGGCAACCCACTCCACGTCATTATCCAAGCCAAAGTGTAGGTCCCGAATATCTTTTTCAGTTAAAGATGGTGCAGAAACCTTGGTGTCTGGTAGGTTAATACCTTTTCTTGGCTTTACTACTCCGCCATATCGTACTCTTGCCTCAATGGTGCAGTCTTTATCGGTTGTAAGAACAGTTAGTTCCAGTTTGCCGTCATCAAGCAGAATTGCATCGCCCACGTTTACGTCTTTGGCAAGTTCGGTATAGCCGGTAGCCAAGTGGTCTGAGTTGCTGGTAGAGCCATCGCAAATTAACCTGACTATCTGGCCCTCTTTTATCTCTACGCCACCGTTCTCAACTTCTCCAACACGTATTTTAGGGCCCTGTAAATCCTGAACAAGACACACGTTTGTGTTATGCTGGCGGTTAATTTCGCGCACATGCTCAATAACCTGCTGGTGTGCGGCATACTCACCATGAGAAAAATTTAGTCTGAAGGCATCTACACCTTCCTTAATTAAAGCCAGCAAGCGGTCGTGTGAGTTACACGCCGGGCCTACAGTTGCAAGAATCTTAGTCTTGTTAAATGAGATTTCCATATTTAGAAAAGTAGATTCTCTTTGAATTTTAGTGTAAGTGGATCAAATTTTTTAACGTATTGCACCAACTGTGTTTTAAGAATTTTATTGATAAATTCTTGTGGGTACAGCTGTTGCATAGCACCTGATATCTGTATAACATAATCATACTCTTTTATATCAGGTAGCAAAAAGGGCTTTTTTAATGTTGTTGTTACCAAAGCTTTGTTACGAAGCAAACGCACAATTGTATGCTCTGTAATGTGTTGGTAATTTGAGATGATCAGTCTGTCCTTACCGAAAAAATCATAACACAAGTCCTTTTGCCTGCTTAAACGTAAATCAAAAATGTTGTTAAGTGCCCATGCTAACTTGTAATCCTTTACAGGAGATACAACACCGTAAACATCAAAGTCGTATTCGTAATCAATGTCTAACCGCAGCGTTTTCATGAGTAGGTAATGGATAATCCCAAATGTAAAACCTTAATGCTGCAAAACCGAAAGGTTGCAGAAAAACTTTCAACATACAGCGAAGAGTATAATTTTTTTTGACATTGTCTGCCTAATTATATTTCTTTGCACAGTGTTTTAATAAACTATAAGAAAAATGTCAGAAATCGCAGAAAAAGTAAAAGCTATCATCATCGATAAGCTTGGTGTTGAAGAGTCAGAGGTTACACCGGAGGCTAGCTTCACTAACGACCTAGGCGCTGACTCACTGGATACAGTTGAGCTTATCATGGAATTCGAAAAAGAATTCAACGTGTCTATTCCAGATGATCAGGCAGAAAACATCTCTACTGTAGGTCAGGCTGTTAGCTATCTGGAGGAGCACGCAAAGTAATTTTTGCTTTTAAACCTATTAGTATAAATCTCTACCTATCTATCCTCTACTAGCAGCTTATGGAGCTTAAGAGAGTTGTAGTTACTGGGCTTGGCGCACTCACGCCACTTGGAAATACTGTTTCGGAATACTGGAACGGCTTGGTCAATGGCGTGAGTGGCGCAGCGCCTATAACCCGCTTTGATGCGACCAAATTTAAAACTCAGTTTGCCTGCGAAGTAAAAGGATACGACGCTGAGAAATACTTCGACCGTAAAGAGGCCCGCAAAATGGACTTATTTACGCAGTTTGCGATGGTAGTGGCCGATGAGGCTGTTACCGATGCAAACCTGGTTGAAGGAAACTATGATCCTGATCGCGTTGGTGTGATTTGGGGATCTGGCATTGGTGGTTTACGCACGTTCCAGGAGGAATGTGTGAATTTTGCCCACGGCGACGGTACGCCGCGCTTTAACCCGTTCTTCATCCCAAAGATGATCGCTGACATCAGCGCGGGCCATATTTCCATTAAGTATGGTTTCCGAGGGCCAAACTTTGTAACCGTATCGGCTTGTGCGTCTGCCACAAACGCTATCCTGGACTCTTACAACTATATCCGTTTGGGTATAGCCGATGTAATTGTAACAGGTGGTTCTGAGGCTGCCGTAACAGAGGCTGGTATTGGTGGCTTTAATGCCCTGAAAGCCCTTTCAGAGCGTAACGATTCTCCTGAGACTGCATCGCGTCCGTTTGATAAGGATCGTGACGGTTTTGTGTTGGGAGAGGGAGCCGGTGCCCTGATACTGGAAGAGTATGAGCATGCGAAAGCACGTGGTGCCAAAATTTATGCTGAGGTAATCGGTGGCGGTATGTCTGCTGATGCTTATCATATTACTGCTCCACACCCTGAAGGATTAGGTGCCTTGAACGTAATGAAGAATGCGCTTCGTGATGCTGGCATACAGCCGGAAGACGTAGATTACATTAATGTGCACGGTACTTCTACACCACTTGGTGATGTGAGTGAAGTAAAGGCTATCCAAACGATTTTCGGAGAGCATGCCTACAAGCTTAACATCAGCTCAACGAAGTCGATGACAGGCCACTTGCTTGGTGCTGCTGGTGCCATAGAAGCCATAGCTTCTATTATGGCGATTCAAAACCAGACGGTTCCACCAACAATCAACCACTTTACCGACGACGAGACCTTCGATCCAAAACTGAATTTCACATTCAACAAAGCACAAAAACGTGAAGTTAAAGTTGCCCTAAGCAATACTTTCGGCTTTGGTGGTCACAATACATCTGTTTTATTCCGTCAATTCAAGGATTAATTAGTGTTTGGGCCTATTAAACCAGTTCGGCGCGTCTATCATAAGCTTTTTACCAGAGACAGAGAATTAGTACGCGCTATTGCTGGGATAATTGGTGTAACGCCAGATAATATTCGCCTTTATAAACTTGCCTTAACGCACACCTCATTTGCGCGCCAAACATCTGCTGGCAAACATGAGACGAACGAGCGGCTAGAATTTTTAGGAGATGCTATACTTGGTGCTGTAGTGGCAGAACACCTTTTTAATAAGTTTCCTTACGAAGACGAAGGCTTTTTAACAGAGATCCGCTCACGCATTGTAAATCGTGAGTCGCTGAATCATATTGCCCTTAAAATTGGCTTAAACCTGCTGGTTAAGGTAGATACCTCTAACCATAGCATGCGGCATAAATCTGTAAACGGTAATGCACTAGAGGCCTTGGTAGGTGCCGTGTACCTAGATAAAGGTTACGACAGAACCCGCCACTTTATACTTAAGAAGCTTATTAGGCCACATGTTGACCTGCACAGCATCCTGAACACAACAGCTAATTTTAAAAGTAAGCTGATTGAATGGGCCCAGAGCCAGAACAAAGAAATTCGATTTGAGATTGTAAAGCGCAAACAGCACGGTAATACAACCGAATTTACATCAGAAGTATATCTTAACGACGAACCTATAGCAGTTGGCGTAGGACTGTCAAAAAAGAAGGCTGATCAGGCTGCTGCTGAGAAAGGCCTTGCTCACCTGAACCTTTCTTAGTTGATCTTTGCTTACCGCATGAACATGTAAGGACGCGATACCGCGTCTTTTTTGTTATTATGCAGTACATTAGAATTATGTGCTAAGTATAAAGTATAGATTATGTGCTGCTCCGAATAGTAATCACTTCCCCATCTGCTGGTTATTTCAAAATCGTCTCCCCATAACACCTTCCTAATACCTCTCTAAAAACCCATAGTTAACTTCTGGCAGTGAATAACTGATGGCGAACAACAAACAATACAGCAATAAGAATTAACTTGCCAGCTGTTACTTGCGTTATTAAACTCCATGAAAGAAACCAGATTAATGCTGGCAGCTGCTGCGCTCAATCAGACTCCGATGGATTGGGACAACAACCTGCAGAATATAAAGGATGCCATCACAGAGGCGATAAACAACAAGATACAGCTACTATTACTGCCTGAGCTTTGCATTACCGGTTATGGCTGCGAAGACATGTTCCTGAGTCCGTGGTTATCTGAGGTGGCTTTTGAGAAGCTACTGCAAGTAAAGGAGTGGTGCGAGAACATAACAGTGGCAGTTAGCTTACCTGTTTTTCTGGAAGGGAAAGTATACAATACAGCCTGTGTCATAAAGAACAAAGAAATTAAAGGCTTTACGGCAAAGCAGTTCTTAGCAAACGATGGCCTGCATTACGAGCCGCGTTGGTTTACGCCCTGGCCTGCAAATGAGGTAAAGCAGTTCGAAATGCAGGGGCAGACGTACCAGATTGGCGATATCATTTATGAGGAGCAAGGGGTAAAGTATGCCTTCGAAATATGTGAGGATGCCTGGCGACCTAACCGACCAGCAGAACGCCACATGCCCAAAGGTGTACAGCTTATACTTAACCCAAGTGCCAGTCACTTTGCCTTAAGCAAAACCGA
This sequence comes from Pontibacter sp. H249, assembly GCF_037892465.1. Lineage (NCBI taxonomy): Bacteria > Pseudomonadati > Bacteroidota > Cytophagia > Cytophagales > Hymenobacteraceae > Pontibacter > Pontibacter sp. H249. The sequence goes on from NZ_JBBKTR010000020.1 coordinate 94,123, forward strand.
TGTCCGTTATAGGTTAGTGGTGGATGCCTCTAAAAAATACCAGTGCGCTTACATGTACGCGAACCTGCTAGGCAACGAAGCAGGCCGTGTGATCTACGACGGAGAGGTGCTAATTGCGCAGAACGGCAAATTAATACGTAGGAATGAGTTGCTGTGCTTTAAGAATGTAGACCTGGAGTATGCCGAAGTATGTTTTTCCGACAAACCTGAAATAGCTGAGGTTATTGATTATCTGCCGCCCATTGATGAAAATAAAGAATTGATTGCAGCCCTGAGTTTGGGATTGTTTGATTACATGCGCAAGAGCCGTAGCCGTGGGTTTGTGCTTTCATTAAGTGGTGGGGCTGATTCATCGTTGTGTGCTGTGGCTGTGGCTGAGATGGTGCGCCGTGGTGTAGAGAGCTTAGGCTTGCTTGGCTTTGTAGCAAAGCTTCAGATGTTCTCTATTCGTGATGCCGCTTATATTGAGGATCAATCTCCAGAAAATGCGCAGAAGGAACTAGTAAACAGGCTGCTTACCTGTGCTTACCAGGGAACTGTCAATTCATCAGACGATACCTTTAATTCTGCTAAACAACTTGCTGAAAGTATAGGGGCAAAGTTTTACAGCTGGACTATAGACAATGAAGTGATAGGTTATACTTCTAAAATAGAGGCTGCCTTGGAGCGCCCTTTAACTTGGGAGCAAGATGATATCACACTGCAAAACATACAAGCCAGGGTACGTGCACCAGCTATCTGGATGCTGGCCAATATTAATAACGCGCTGCTTTTGGCTACATCTAACCGAAGCGAGGCTTCTGTGGGCTATGCAACCATGGATGGTGACACAGCGGGTAGTATATCTCCAATAGCAGGCATCGACAAAAGCTTTATCAGGCAGTTCCTGATCTGGGCGCAGCAGGAACTGGGATATGAAGGGTTGCAGTACGTAAATAATCTGCAACCAACCGCAGAGCTAAGGCCATCTTCTGAGGAGCAGACCGACGAGAAAGACCTGATGCCTTACCCGGTACTCAATCAGATTGAACGTCTTGCTTTTTATAACAGGTACTCGCCTAAGGAGGTATTTGCCATACTTAACGAACAAAAGGTTGCAGCGCCGGAGCAGTTACAAAACTGGATAAATAAGTTTTATACATTGTGGTCCAGAAACCAGTGGAAACGTGAACGCTATGCACCATCTTTCCATCTTGATGATTATAACGTTGACCCGCGCAGCTGGCTCCGCTTCCCGATCCTGAGTGGAGGGTTTAAGGAAGAGTTAGCTGCATTAAACCAGCAATAGAAATACAAAGAAAGGCGTTGTAAGTATTGCAACGCCTTTCTTATAAAGTATTATTATGCTTGTAGGTTTCAAATTAGCTGCACCCGAAAGGCTTCAAGTTTTTTCCATATCTGATTTGTTGTAACTTTGGCTACATGAGCATCACCCTAATGAATCTACTGAACTACATTACCTGGAACGTTGATCCGGAAATATTCAGTATTGGCCCCGTAAGTGTACGCTGGTACGGTTTGCTGTTTGCCCTAGCCTTTATATTTGGGCAACGCATCCTTACAAAAATATATGTAGCTGAGGGCCGCACCGAAGGCGACGTAGACGTGATCACGCTGTACATGATTATAGGTACGGTAATTGGCGCACGCCTTGGACATACTTTATTTTACTCGCCAGAATATTACCTAAGCAACCCGATCGAGATATTGAAGATATGGGAAGGTGGATTAGCCAGCCACGGCGCCACCATTGGTATACTTTTAGCGTTATGGTTGTTTAGCCGCAAACAAAAGTTCGATTACCTGTGGGTACTGGATCGTATTGTAATTGTAGTTGCATTGGGCGGAGCTTTGATCCGTTTAGGCAACCTGATGAACTCTGAGATTATCGGACACCAGACCACCGTGCCATGGGCATTCTTGTTCGAACGCCTCGGCGAAAACCCGACAGTACCACGCCACCCAACGCAGCTATACGAATCATTGAGTGTTTTCCTGCTGTTTGTGCTGCTTTATTGGCTTTGGAAGAAGTATAAAAGTGCGCTGCCAAAGGGCTTGCTTTTCGGTATTTTCGTTACAGCTTTGTTTACTTTCCGTTTCTTTGTGGAGTTTTTAAAAGAAGATCAGGTGGAGAAAGAGGCGACAATGGCGCTTAATATTGGTCAGCAACTGAGTATTCCGCTTATCCTGATCGGGCTGTTTATACTTTTTAAAGTATGGCGCAACCCTAAACCTGCGTTGCCAGGAGGCAGACTGGAAGAAAAATCTAAAGTATAAAATAGTAAATACTAAAGCTTGTAAAGCCTCTTTGCCTGACTGGCAGAGAGGCTTTCGCTTTTATAAGGTGTACCGGTACAAATTGCCACCTTCGCTGGTTATAATCAGTGTTTGATCATCTTCAAAAGCTACTGCCTCTGTTTGGCCGGCTTCTTTCAGGCTTATATTTTGATACTTTCCTTCATAAAAAGCATCTACAGAAGTATAGTCTGTAAAGAGGTGAAGCTGCCCTTCGCTTATAAGCAATACAGTTTGCGTGTTCGGGCTAATGGCAGCTCCTGTTACCTCTGCTTTAAGTTTATGGCTGCCAATAAGCTTTGCCTTATAATTTCCGGGCTTATCAGGTAAGCGGTATACTTTTGCAGTCGCTCCCTGGCCTCTGTCTTTTGATACCAAGTATATGTTGCCGCCGTGCCAGAAAATGGCTTCGCAGTCGAAGTTTCTTTCCTTTTTAGCTGGCGGGTATTTCTTCTGATCTTCGTAAGTATACCGTATAGCCTGCACCTGCTCCGGGTTGTTTAAATTAACTTTATATACTGCCAGTTCTTTACGCTTATTGTCGTTATTACCTGTATCGGCAATGTAGATGTTACCTTCTTTGTCTTTAGCTAAATCTTCCCAGTCTACATTAGGCAGGTTCAGTTTATAGGTTTGTTCTACCTGGGCTTTATTGTTTAGCCGGTATAGGTGTGGTTTATTGCCAGCATCGTTGTGGGTAAGGTAGCTATTAGGTTTTAGCACTACTACGCCAGAGCTTTCGCTTATTTCACTGGGTAGCGAGGCTATTCTCTGGAGGCTGCTGGTGCGGCTATTTTCTGATGCAGGTACAGCATCTGTAGCAAAAAAATGAGGACGTAAAAAGTATAGCATAGCGGCTATAGCCACCACAAATACAGTTAAAACTTTGATCATAAGCTTCATAGTTTGTTTTCGAGAGGTCATATGTTACAGTACTTTACTTAACGAGAAGTTTTAACAGACGTTAGAACATTTATTCAGCAAAATTTCTGATGATGTTGTTGTAACCATAAGTATAAACCAGACCGCCCCATGACGATCAAGAAAATTAAAGAAACTTGCCTGTATGTAAATGATCTGAAAAAGTGTAAAGCCTTTTATCATAACCAACTGGGCTTTGAGGTGATAGGGGAGGTAAAGGATCGGCATATTTTTTTCAGAGCAGGCGAGTCGGTGCTGCTGTGTTTTATAGCAGAGGCATCTAGTAAAGGAGGCAACTTACCGCCACACTTTGGCGCAGGTCAGTTGCACCTGGCCTTTGAGGTAAGTAAGGCAGATTATCCCACTTGGAAGGAGAAAATAGCTAAATTTAGTATACCCATTGAGCAGGAGTTTGACTGGGGCGGCGGTTACCTGTCGTTCTATTTCCGTGACCCGGATAAGCACCTGCTGGAGGTGGTGATGGAGGGGATGTGGGAGAGAAAATAAGCTGCCCGCAAAAGCCTACT
>NZ_JBBKTR010000021.1:0-89252 GCF_037892465.1 Pontibacter sp. H249
GCCTGCCAACAAGACAAGCGCCTCTTCTGATTCAGGACTTAATCAGAACTTAATGCTAAATTTTGCACAAATTCAGTGGAGCTATACTACAGGCATGATTTATTTACCACCCGCTCTGTTCACTTCATCCAGGTTTATACTTTTCTTACCTGACTTAAACTCACTACCCTTGCTGAATCGGTATCGAAGACTGATCTTAAAGCTTTGTGTTCCCCTGTATTGATCAGCTGTAATTGTATTGCCGTCTATGTTTATAGTTCCTGCCATTTGTTTGGTCTTGAAAATATCTGTCACGCTCATGCTCACGTCCAGCTTGTCGTTCATAAAAGAGCGCTTTAGGCCTGCATCTACTCCCCAGTTAGTATTAATCTGGTATAAACCATAGGCCATTGGTCCCTGGTAGCTGGTATTTACCTCTAGTCTTACATCTTTTGGCAGTTGCAGGGTATGCCCGGATTGCAGCATGAAAGACACTTGCTTATTTGCCAGCATTTGCTGATCCATTTCTTTTGTGAACTTCTGATAAACGATCGTAGCTGTATTGTTGGCTTGCCACATGGGCAATATTTGTATCGGTGCTACAATTGTGGCGTTAAAACTCTTCATATCTTCCACATTCTGCTGCTGGAAGTAAGTAGTTTTATCGGTTGCATTCTGTTGTGGTATCTCTGCTATAAAGTCTTTGGTTACAGCATATCCTAAAACCACATTGTAGCGTTGGCTAAAGTTTTGCGTAATATTGAGAGACTTTGTGTACTGCGGCTTTAAGTATGGATTACCTACCACCCAGGAATATGGGTCAATGTAGAATATAAAAGGGTTTAGGGCACTATACTGAGGTCTGTTAATACGGCGGCTATAAGAATAGCTTACCTGGTAGTTATCACTAAGTGTATGTAGAACAAACAAAGTAGGAAACAGCTTAAAATATTCTCTGTATGTAATTTGTTCCATAGTAACGGAATTGCCTTTAGTAAACGTTTGCTCAGCACGAAGCCCTGCCTGTATAGTTAGTTTTTCACCAATAGCGGTGGAATAGGAAACATAAGCAGCTAGAATGTTCTCCTGATAAATAAAGTGGTTACTTCGCTTCAGATCAGATTGCATCTTACCATCTATCTTTATATAAAACTTCAGTTCATTGTCAGAGATCACGCGACTTGCTTTCGCACCTAATTCCAGTTTGCCTGCTTTGCCTACAGCTTTTGTTAAATCTGCTTTTGCAGCATAGATGTCGTAGTTGTTTGGGTTGTCATACATCAGCCTGTTAATGGAAATATCGGCAGGTATACCAAGGCTATCTATACGATTCACGAAAGTGGCATCGTCCTGGCTGTAGAGTCGCACATAATTAAGGTCTGCAGAAAGTGTGGTGCCCAGTGTATCCAGTTTGCCCAGATAATGCAGGTTTAAGGTGCTGTTTTGCTTGTAAGCCTTTCCATTGTTCAGCGCATCAATCAGTACGTCATTTTCCGGATTTCCATCTACCATTTTAGCCAAGGTTCTGATATTGTTTTCTGTGTTGTAAACGGATACATCGGCCATGAAGCCAAGGGTGTGTCGCTGGTTTAGGTCAACGTCTGAGCCTACTCTAATAGTGGGTATTGTTCTTGTTCCTTCCTCTTTCAGGTTCTGGTCAAGGCTGCTGTCCTGCTGGTTCCGGAAGGTGCGCTTCATTTTGTTCGTTCGGAGGTTGGCGCGCTCGGCAAAATCAAAACTAGCAAACGAGCTCCATGCTCCTTTTTTATGATTCACATCAGCACCAGCTGTGTAGCTGTTCAGTTCGTTGTACTGGTAACTGGAATGCAAGCTCCCGTTTAAGCCTGTGTCTTTGTTTTGCTTCAGGTTAATGTTAATGATGCCTGACGCGCCTTCTGCATCATACTTAGCAGATGGGTTAGTAATGATCTCCAGCTCTTTGATGTTTTCGCCAGACACATTTTGAAGCAGGTTTTGCAGTTCCTTACCGCTCAGGTAAACAAGCTTGTTGTTGATCATAACTTTCACATCCGCTTTACCATTCAGCTTCAGGTCGCCGTTCTGATCAATCCAGACACCAGGAGATTTAGATAATATTTCATACGCCGTACTGCCGCCTGCCATAGCAGTTCCTTCCACGTTCACTACCATTTTATCTGCATAGGCAACTACGGTTGGGCGCATGCCTTGCACCACTACCTCCTGCAATACCTGTGTATTTTCTTTTAAAATAGTACTTCCGAAGTCTTTTGTAAAATCTTCGCCGGTTACGTCAAAAGGCGCAGCGTTAAACTGCACATACCCCAGAAAATTAAATCGCAGAAAGTAGGTACCTTTTGCAGGTGATTTGATTTGGAATCTGCCTTCGGCATCAGCGGTAGTACCGTTTACGACGGCGGAGTCAGCAGCTTTTAAAAGGGCTACATTGGCAAAGCCCACCGGCTGCCCCTGCTCATCTTTTACTGCGCCTGTTAAAAAGCCATTTACTTGGCTAAAGCCTGTCTGCGGTAAAGCTGTTATCAGCAGCAGAATGATAATGTGTTGTAAATTTTTCATTTTCATTAAGTTTTATTTGTCCTGAAATCAATTAGTTGATCCAAAGATGTAGCATCACATACAGGATAGAAATCTGTTTCTGATGAAGCCGGACATGAACCGAATGAAATGGGATATGCGATAGTTGAAGTGGGCTTATCAGGTAATGAAACGGAATCAGCAAAGAGGAACCCAGGCTGTTATGATCAATCCCTATACTTGTTTTTGAGCTGCAAAAAGAGTTACTTCGGTCAGGAAATATATGTTAACCTAACCCTACCCTACAGCTAATTTTTTAGTTCTATCTTAAGTAAGATGCGTGACAAGTATAAACCCTTCCTGAGACAGCTTGCAATCGCCGCCCTGACGACAGTGCTTTTATACTACGCTTTGGTGTTTGTACACCAGGGCACCATCTTATTTTTTAACACAGGTATATTAGTGGAGCTGGTAGTTGCTTTTTTCTTTCTGCTGGCCATCTTTGTTGCAAACAGTTTTATTTCGAAGGCATTTTCATCAGGTCCTCTTAGTCGCATTTCAGGCGGCTGGAAAACTGTTTTGGAAGGCATCACGGTAGTAGCCAGCAGCGTTACCCTTTGCTTCCTGCTTTACTATGTTCCTTATAGGCTAGTCTATTACGTGGCAGATGCAGAAGTAAACCTGTTGCCCGAACGGGTGCGCCTGGCCTATGTCATCAGTAGCGTTGCTGCTTTGTTCTTCTATTATTTTGTTGAGCGTGAACGTAACAGGAAAGAACTGCAGGCAGAGCATTTACGCGCTGAGCAGTTGCAGAAAGAAAACTTCAGGGCACAGTTGGAAGCGTTGAAGAACCAGGTAAATCCGCACTTCCTCTTTAACAGCTTAAATGTACTCAACTCACTTATCCATATTGATCCGGACAAAGCAGCAACATTTCTAAGTCAACTCTCGGAAGTATACCGGGCGCTGCTTGATAGTGGTGACAAGCCACTGGTAACGCTTGAAAAAGAACTTGAGCTGGCAAATGCTTACATCTACCTGATGCAGACCCGCTTTGGTGGAAACGTGCAATTCAAAGTAGACGTACCATCCCCCTACCTGCACTTGCAGTTACCTCCTACCTCCCTGCAGATGCTCCTTGAAAATGCTATAAAACACAACGGCTCTACTATAAATAAACCGCTGCACATCTCCATTTATGTTAAAAATGATAAGCTGGTAGTTGAAAACAACCTACAGCCCCGCCTTGATGAGCTAAAATCCACTAAGGTAGGGTTGCAGAACATCATCAGCAGGTATAAGTATTTTACTGATGAAAAAGTAGAAGTAACCCAAACCGAAGGATCTTTTATGGTAGCTTTACCTTTACTTGATGTAGCCCCATATGAAAGTAGTTATACTTGAGGACGAGCAATTAGCAGCCGATGCGCTTTCCGCTCTTGTAAAAAAACTACGGCCACAGACAGAGATTCTCTCGAAGCTGGGTTCTGTGGAAGAAGCGGTACAGTGGTTTACCTTTAACCAGGCTCCCGACCTGATCTTCTGCGACATACACCTCTCTGATGGCAACAGTTTTGAGATTTTCAGGCAGGTAGTAGTTAACTGTCCGGTTATCTTCACGACTGCCTATAACCAGTATGCTATAGAAGCATTTAAGGTAAACAGTATAGATTACCTGCTAAAACCTATCAAGACCGAAGATGTGGCTCTTGCTTTAAAGAAGTATGAAAACCAGCACCGTCCCTTGCCGCTAGAAATACATAACCTGCACCAGTTACTGCAGGCGCAACAACCACAGCAGCAAATAAAATCCAGGTTTTTGGTGAAGCAGGGCCAGGGGATTAAGGCCATTTCAGTGGAAGAAGTGGCTTACTTCTGGGCAGAAGAAGGCGTAGTGTTTCTTGTAACAAAGCAAGTAAAACGCTTTATCATCAACTATACCCTCGACCAGTTGGAAGAGCAACTCGACAGCGCTGTCTTTTTCAGGGCAAGCAGGCAGCTTATAATACACATTGATGCCGTGCAGGAGGTACGCCCCTACTTTAAAGGCCGATTAACTCTTCTCCTACAGCCTACCACAGAGAAAGATGTTATCATTAGCAGCAATAAGGCCTCAGACTTTAAGGTGTGGCTGGATATGTAGTTGCTATAGCAAAATTATATTGTCAAACGATAGGATAGCATGCTCAACTACTCTCCTGCAAGTACAGTTATAAGTTGGCCAAATCCCTGTGGAAAAGGTTCGATAATTCTATCCTACGGGCTACCACAATAAAAAAGCCGCTCTATTTTAAATAGAGCGGCTTTTTTAGTTCAAAATTCATCCCTTTTAGTTGTAACACTCACTTCTATCAAAAACGGATAAGGCTGCAAGAGAGGCTTATATACTGGCAAGCAACTAAACTCCCTTTCGCCTTAGCTGTTAGAAGTTAATTTTCCAATCGTGTACAGTTTCAGTTATCTAGGTTTGACAGGAAAATAGAACACTTCAAATCACTACAGTATTAAAAAAGTGCTTGAGCTCTAGAGCACTTGCATACAGCTCTGCAATGCTAATACGATTTGTCTGCACCCGTTGCTTTCCGTAATAAAATGCTGTGGTCTTACCTGCCGCTAATAGCAGTTAGCTGTTCAACCTCTTCGATTATAACGACAGCTTAGCTTCGTAGTAGTCCCCTGTCTTCAATAATAAACTGCGTTGGCTTTTTATCAGCAATATCAAGTACTTCTATGTTTAAGACATCTTGTGACTGCAGTGTTGTGCCTATATAGAAGCTTAGACCAAAGTCACCTGAAAAAAGGATTTCAGAGCAGGCATGGCTCTTGCCTTACGGTTTCAAATACAATTACCTCATCTCTGAGGATGGCGTGTGAGCATAATAGTACCTCCCTATCAAGTTCCTAAACTATATCCAACCCTACGCTAAAGTTAACCAGCACAACCTCTCTATCTTCAAAATTCACAAACGCAATCGGTACGTTGAAAATGTACACTTTTATACTTACCACATGCTGGAGGGATCCTGCCCTTTCATAGTGATCCAAGCCTTTGTAGCTAATTAGCCTATTTTGGCGTCGCTACTCTTTCTCAGAGACAAGAGAGTATTTAAGAGTGTTATTTTATAAGTAAAAGCGCTACACCTAATATTGCATTTTACTTATAAGGGATCTGATGCTGTGTTGAATATTGTGAAAATATAAATTCAATGTCTTCGCTCTTGATTGGCTTGTGTATAAGCCCTGATACAAGCGGGTATTCTTTCGTTCTTAAAGTGTCTGACAGATCAAGTGAGGAAGTCAGAATATAGATGCGGCACTTCTTCTGTATTTTTAGGTTAAGTTGGGTATAAGCAAGTGCGTCCAAAAAGGCCCAGCCGTCCATAACAGGCATATTTAAATCTAAAAAGATCAGATTAGGAATAGTGTCATCTCCACCCGAACTTAAGGCCTCTAATGCTTCTTCGGCCGAATAGTACGACTTAGTTTTATGTGTTAAACCTTCTAAAGCCAGCATACTCTCAGTAAGAAATATGCTTAGCCTGTCATCGTCAATGAGGAAAATTCTCATGCTATAGTTTTGCGTAAGTAAATTAGAAATTTGGTACCTGCTCCAATTTGGCTCGTTACCTCCACATGGCCCCCGATTGCCTCTAAGTGGGTCCTTACCAGATACAGGCCGATTCCCCTACCTTTTTTGTCAGCATGGAACCGCTTGTAGAGCTTGAAGACATTGCCTTGGGCTTTTTGCAGATCAAAGCCTGAACCATTGTCGGAAAAAGAGATAAGTGTGCCTTTTTCAGTGTTGTTGATACATTTAATAGATACAGCAAGAGCACGTTCTTCGGACCTATACTTAATGGCATTCGACAGCAGGTTATAGAAGACGCTATAGAGGTACGCTTTGTTTGCACTGACACAAAGCCCCTCTGGTATGCTATTAGTTACAACGCCACCGCAGCCACTAAGCGAAGCATGTAAAGAAGAAACTACCTGCTCAATGACCGGCCTGACACTAACATCCTCTGTTTCCAGATTCCCTTTGCTATCCCGTATACTAAGGATGGTGTTCATGTCCTTCATGACCGTGTCAAGTCGGACGATACTCTCTTTCAGATTAGCAAGCGAGAGGTCAAACATGTCCGTATTTCTATCAGCCCTCGTCAGCAAGTCAGCAAGCCCTAGGGCATTGGCCACCGGGGCCCGAAGGTTGTGCGAGACAATGTAGGTGAACTGCTGCAGGTCACTGTTTTGATTGTTTAGGTCTGTCGTGAGCTTTGAAAGCTCTAACTCCTTCTCTTTTAGCAGAGTGATTTCTGTGTGAACTTCAATGAATCTTGACGGCTCCCCGTTCTCATCAAAAATGGCTGTTATGTCTACACTCACCCATGCCTCCTCACCGCTTTTCTTGTGAATAAGCTCTTCAAAGGAAACCGACTCTCCCTTCAGGAGCTTTTCTTCCAGTAAATTAAAAGCCTTGCTCCCTTGGCTGTGTTTATGCAGCAACTCAGACGGTGTATTGCCAGCAGCCTCTGGCGAGGTATAGCCAGTCAGTTTTGAAAAACCTTCGTTCACCCATTCAATCTTCCAGTCTCTATCAGCTATAATCACACCATTATTCGTCTTGTTTGCAACCAAGGATAGTTTCTCTAGCTCCTGTTGTATTTCCTTCCTTTCTGTGATATCCTTTTGTATAGCAATAAACTTGATAACCTGACCAGAATTATCTCGAATAGGCGTAATGTCCATAGAGAACCACACCTTTTCCCCTGTCTTTCTGTAGTTGATGATGTTGGTGTTGAAAGGCACTGCTTTATTGAGCATTTCACGCATGAACCTTACAGTCTTTTGGTCAGTTTCAGCCCCATGCAAAAGGGAACCAGGTCTCCTACCGATTATCTCGGCGGCTGAATAACCGGTGAGATTTGTAAAGCCCTCGTTCACCCATTCCGTCAATCCTTCCGCACCTGTGATGATAACCCCATGCGTTGTCTTGCTTGCCACCAGCGAAAGCAACTCAAGTTCTTGCTGATACTTTTTCATAGCTGTAATGTCAGTTTGCAAACTGACATAGCCTGCTAATCTTCCGTCTTCCCCAAGTATAGGGTTCTCCTTTATGGATAGCCACAGGTCTTTCCCGTCTTTTGTCTTGTTGAGCACCTCAAAAGCAATTGGCTGACCATTGATCACCTGCTCCTTTACCGCAGCTAGACCAGCCTCGTCTGTCTGTTCGTGGGCAAGGAACTCAAGAGGCATTTTCCCTACTGCTTCCTCTAAACTGTAACCGGTCAACTTAGTAAAGCCTTCGTTTACCCATTCAACTCTCCTGTTAAGATCCAAAATAACCACGCCGTTCGTTGTGCTGCTTGCCACAAGTGAAAGCCTCTTTACTTCTTGTTGTGCCTTAACTTTATCTGTAATGTCGCTGAAGTAAATAGAGATTCCTTCTGTCGATGGAAAAACTTTCAACTCGAACCAATTCCCATGTTCAGGAGAGTAAGCATCGAAATGCGCACTATTCCCTGTCTCCATTGCCTGCCTGTAGTTCCTGTAAAACTCAGTGTTGCCTTCATTAGGATACAGTTCAAAGAAGGTTTTGCCTACAACATCTTCTTTCCTAAAACCTGTAAGACGTTCAAACTCATTATTAACATAGGTGTATTTCCAATTCCGATCGATTGTACAGAAAGCGTCCGTAATACTCTCAAAAATTGTGATGAGCTTGCGCGCATGCTCTTCTGTGGCTTTGTAGAAATTAACCTTTGCCGTAATGTTTTTGACAACCGTGTACACGCCCTTCACTTTGCCGTTGGCGCTCATTGGTATTTTAGTGATGTCCAGCACCAACTCTCCATGGCCTTCAAAAGTAGAACTAAGCTCAAACCTTACTATTTTGCCCTCACATGCGTCGCTCAGATGCTGCATGCAAAGCGTGACAGTATCAGGAGGTATAAAATCCGTTATATGCTTTCCTATAATTTCTGCTCTGGGTATACCAAAACTTCCTTCGGCTGCTTTGTTTGCGTCTAGAATAACGCCTTCCCTATCTTCAATCAGAACAGTGTCTGGATTCTCTTCAAACATAGATCTGAACAGCTGCTCACTCTCCATTAGCCGTTGCCTGTCCAGATACTTTTCCGTGACATCTCTGGTGCTAGTTACCAAGGCACAAACTGCCGGATTGCCTAGTTGATTGCTCAGAGAAGTCTCAAGCCAGCGCCACTCACCGTTTGCGTGTTGGAACCTGAAATCTGGAATCGCATCGTGGTCTTCAGATGCCAGGACCAGCGCTAATTTTTCTTCAACCAAAGGCAAATCATTTGGGTGGACAAGTGTCAATGCGTTAACCCCGATCAATTGATCTGGTGAATATCCCAACAATCTGGCTGTTGAACCGCTACTGTAAGTAAACTCAAGGTTTGCGTTGAACAGGGCTAGCATGTCGGAGCCGTGTTCACAAAGAGCCTGATGAGGTTCATCCTTTCGAAAAATTAACCCTGCATTGGGCTTCTGATTTGTTATCTCCCGGCCCACAAAGTAGAGAACATTATCTTCTTCTGACCATACTACTGACCAATGAATATAAACCACAGTCCCGTTCTTGTGGATGTTTCTGTTACAAAAGGTAGTTTTAGGTACATTCTCGAGTAGCTCCCTAATGGCTGCGTTCGTACGCTCTATCTCTTCGGAATGCAAAAACTCAGAGATATGTTGCCCTAGAAGCTCTGATCTCTGGTAGCCCAAGGTGCTTTGACATGCCTCGCTGATATATACGATGAAACCTTCTCTGTTTATGCTTCCGAATAAATCCGACGACAGGTTAAGCATTTTCTCAAACACTGTTTTATCCCCCTTCAACATCTGCTTATTAAAGTTATATTTTACCCCTGAATTTAAACATCAATATAATTCGTATACACCAACTATAAGAAAAGCTGCATTTCGTTTTAAATCTCAAGTTTGGCAAATAATTGACAAGGGTAAGTCTTTTTTTTTCAATATCATCACATCCAATAAATTTCAATGTTACATCCTATTAGTTTATTGGTTTTGTTATATTACCACAAATACAATGATGATATATGCAGCATGTTATAAGGTTTAGGATAATGTGAACGGCTACTCCTCCTCTCTCTAGAAAAATGCTGAGGACACTAAAATCTCTGTGGAAATGGCTCGATAATTCAATTCGTTGATTTACTAGAAAGAACTTCCATTAGTACTGAACTTCTTTGCACAATCTAAATGCTAAAGCAGCTTGCCGTTTAGCTCCTGAAAAATCATGATGTTATAGGATTTGGGAACGGGCAAAAAGCTAACCTAACAACTCTTGTAAATTTAGTCTCTATCGCCCAGTGCAGATCGGTGTTTAGAGACAAAAAATACTGGTTAGTCTAAAAGTTTAGAAAAATGAATACTGGTACTTTGCATTACCTAGTACCATTTATAACTTTATACTGCTTGGTGAATATATTAACTCAACCAAAATAGTAGTTAATGCAGATAGGATAGTCGGAGTATGTAACTGCTCCTGCTGTCTTAAACAGCCTTATTTAACCTTTAACAATTCTAAACAACTAAAACTATGACAATCAAAAAAGTTTACTTACTGGTGCTGTGTTTCTTTGGGAGTATGGTATTAACTTCTGCCCAACAAACCAAAATGATCAATGTTGGTGATCACTCCCTTGAGATGATACAGGCAGGTACTGGCACATATACCGTCATATTTGAATCAGGCTTTGGGACGGACTACAAAGTATGGGGCAACGTGGCTGCGGAAGTCATGAATTCAAACCAGGTCATGCTGTATTCAAGAGCCGGAACAGGTAAGTCAGAAGCAAACCCGAAACCTCAAACACTCGAGACAGCGGTACAGAATTTAAGCACTCTTATTGAGCAGGCAAGGCTGAAACCGCCCTTCATTCTAGTAGGCCATTCCTACGGTGCCTTCATCATCAGGTTATACGCGGCGCAGCACCCAGATAAAGTGAAAGGACTAGTATTCGTTGATCCGGCGCATGAGAAAATGATGCAGGAACTGAAGAAGGCAGATTATGCCAAAGCGGTAAAAGACATAGAACTTCAGAACAGCTTTATGCCAGACAAATTCAAGCAGGAGAATGAAGCTATGAACAGGATCTTCGATAAGGCTGCTTTGCCTGATTATGGGAAGCTGCCGCAGATACCTGCTGTGGTACTTACCTCGGTGCAGAAAAGGCCCAGTCCAGAATTGTTTCTTCACGAGCCCAAAGGCGTAGAAGTATGGCGAGCACTGCACAGTGAGTTGTTCGGCCAGTTCACTAGCGGCGCCCATATAATAACAGCCAATAGTGGCCATAACATACATAGAGAGGAGCCGGAACTGGTGATTAATGCCATCAGCCAGGTGGTGCAAGCGGCAACAAAAGAAAAGGCCCTGCAGGAGCACGAGGCTAAAATGATGGCCTTAGAGGGTCAGTTTGTGCAGGCTGCCGCGTACCTAAAACAGCTAAAAGAACCCAAAGCCGAAGAAGTAGTGTTTGATGGGTTAAAAAGTTCCGGGTTCGGCGAGCGCACTATCAACACCATCGCCTACCAGTACCTTAACAACCCCGCCACTATGCCTGTTGCGCTGCTTATCTTTAAGTATAATACCCAGGCTTATGCTGCCTCGGCTAATGCATTTGATAGTTATGGGGAAGCATTGCTTAAACAAGGAAGACTAAAACAGGCTGAAGAGCAATTTAACAAAGCTATCGAACTCGCTACCTCTGCAAATGACGCCTCCACACTTAAAAACAGTAAAAGTAACTTGGAAAAGATCAAGCAGCTAAAAAAGTCTAAAAGATTGCAAGGATAGTAGTTAGATACATTATTAAAACCATCAATAATATAAATCTTAACAAGTAAGCGCCTAGACTTCTTTATTGTATAAAACGGTCCTGTACATAAACATGTATAATTTAATAAACTATTTTAGGTTAATAAGTTTAGTATGGATTAATTACTGCCACTGCTCCGAATTTATAGTGTAAAGTATAAACTAAATAAATAAGGGTACCTATTTTAATGGGTACCCTTATTTATTTAGTTTCCCAGCAGCTTTTGGAAAAGATAAAATCTTCGCCATTAGCTGCGGCACTTACTTTATATCAAAACGATCTAGGTTCATCACCTTATCCCATGCTTTGATGAAGTCTTTGATAAAGCGTTCTTTTGAATCTGAACAACCATAAACTTCGGCAATAGCACGCAGTTCCGAATTTGATCCGAAAATTAAATCAACCCTGCTACCGGTCCATTTTACTTCGCCAGTTTTACGGTCACGGCCTTCAAACTCATTAGCGGCTTCCGAAGTCGCCTTCCAGGTAATACCCATGTCGAGTAGGTTTACAAAGAAATCGTTTGTAAGGACTTCAAGTTGGTTTGTAAACACACCTCGCTTGGATTGGTCATAGTTGGTATTAAGCACACGCATACCTCCTAACAAAACGGTCAGCTCAGGTACTGTAAGACTCATGAGTTGCGCGCGGTCAATCAGCATCTCCTCTGCTGAGGCAGAAATGTTATCGCGGTTTCTGTAATAGTTACGGAACCCGTCTGCATTTGGCTCCAGTACAGCAAATGCGTCCCAATCAGTTTGCTCTTTTGTAGCATCCGTACGTCCGGGTGAAAACGGTACTTTAACTTCATACCCAGCATCTTTGGCAGCCTTCTCAATACCCGCGCAACCTCCAAGTATAATCAGGTCAGCCATAGAGATCTGTTTGCCATTGTTCTGTGTATGATTAAACTCCTGCTGTATGCCTTCATAAACCTCAAGCACTCTTCCCAGTACAGTCGGGTTGTTTACTTCCCAGTACTTTTGTGGCTCCAAACGAATTCGTCCACCGTTTGCGCCTCCTCTCTTATCAGAATCGCGGTACGTAGAGGCCGATGCCCACGCAGTAGAAACTAACTGAGAAACGGAAAGTCCTGACTCCAGTATCTTGCTTTTCAGATTAGTGATGTCATTATCGTTGACCAAATCATGAGTTACGGCCGGGATTGGATCTTGCCAGATTAATTCTTCTTCAGGTACTTCCGGACCAAGGTAGCGGGTAATAGGACCCATATCCCGATGCGTCAGTTTATACCATGCCAGCGCGAATGCATCTGCAAACTCATCTGGATTTTCTAAAAAGCGTCTGGATATTTCACCGTAAGAAGGATCATCACGCAAGGCGATGTCGGTGGTGAGCATAAAGGGAGCATGTTTTTTAGAAGGATCGTGTGCGTCAGGCACGGTACCTTCGCCTGCATCACCCTTTGGCTTCCACTGATGAGCACCTGCCGGGCTTTTCGTCAGTTCCCACTCGAACCCGAACAGGTTTTCAAAAAAATTGTTGCTCCATTTTGTCGGAGTAGTGGTCCAGGCACCTTCCAAACCACTCGTAATAGTATGTTCTGAATGTCCTTTGCCTAATGTGTTTCTCCAGCCAAGTCCCATTTCTGCAATGTCGGCACCAGCAGGTTCTACACCTACATAATCGCGCGGGTCGCCGGCGCCATGTGTTTTACCAAAAGTATGACCACCTGCAATTAAGGCAACGGTTTCGTAATCATTCATGGCCATACGACCAAAGGTCTCACGAATGTCCTGCGCTGCAGCAAGCGGATCAGGGTTACCATTCGGCCCCTCTGGGTTTACATAGATTAACCCCATGTGAGAAGCGGCTAACGGGTTTTCCAGCACGCCACCTGCATGTCTCTCTTTATTTCCTAACCACTCTCCTTCTGATCCCCAGTAAATATCTTCCTCCGGCTCCCAAACATCTACCCTTCCGCCGCCAAAGCCAAAAGTTTTGAAACCCATTGATTCGAGGGCGCAGTTACCTGCCAATATCATCAGGTCTGCCCATGATATCTTTTTGCCATACTTCTGCTTGATAGGCCAAAGCAGCAAACGAGCTTTATCAAGGTTAGCATTATCTGGCCAGCTGTTCAGGGGGGCAAACCGTTGTGATCCTGAACTGGCTCCGCCACGTCCGTCGGCAATGCGATAAGTACCTGCGCTATGCCAAGCCATCCTAATAAAAAGCGGACCATAGTGCCCATAGTCTGCCGGCCACCAATCCTGTGAATCTGTCATCAGGTCATAAAGATCCTGCTTTACAGCATTTAGGTCTAGTTTTTTAAACTCCTCTGCATAGTTAAAATCCTCTCCCATAGGGTTAGATTTTGAAGAATGCTGATGCAGTATCCGTAGGTTTAACATATCTGGCCACCAGTCGCGGTTTGATCTTCCGCTACCTGCCGTAAAATGTACAGCTCCACCCATAAAAGGGCATCTTCTGGATTCATTGGTATCCCATACTGGGGTGTTAGGGGCTACATGTCTGTCTTTTTTATGTTCCATGGTTAAGGTTAAAAAAGTTTAGAGATGGATATGATCTTGATGTTATTGCAGTATTTATACTCAATATACTCTTTTAAGAAAGTGATAGCTAATTTTAGTAATTCTAAAAATCTATTTGATCATAGATAAAAACTATAATGTGTTATAATTTATAGTTATCCGATAAGTATAATGAGCTATCTTTTATCCATAAAAAAGATTGAATTACTATACGGAAGATCTCGTTAAAGATACCTTTGATGTTAATCATCTATTTAAGAAGCTAATAAAAAGATGCGGCTAATGTGAGTTCGATAAGCCAACTGAAGTTGCAGGTTGAATAACTTGGAAGGTTATACTTTATGTTTTGAAATTTGCTGTTACTCGCACAGCTCTTAATTTAGAAATGTTAAACTTTGATTCGCATGTGAGTAATTTTATTTCACGGCTCCAATAGTGTTAAAGGCTCCTAATCGTGGTAAGTATAAACCAAGACTATAAGTATTCGGGGGATTCGGTTTAAAGATTAAATGGCTTTTGCCGATGCCGCAAATTTTATGTTTACAGACTTGGCAACAACAGAGTAGTAAGATCGGAGATAAAAAAGCATGTTACCAGGAACGCTGACCTTAATAAATTTATTAAAGGTGTGTTCATGGTAACATGCGACAGTTTACTTGAGATTAATCAAATTTAATCCAAAGTGTGTATCTATTTTAAATAGTTAATTAGTTTGACTCAACATACTTTTTAAAGTTATCAAGTATAGCCTGCCAACCAGTTTGCTGCACCTCCGCCGGGAAAGTATCTTCCGCCTCAAAGGTTTCTATTATATGTGTTGTGCTGCCATTATCGGTAAAAGAAATGCTTACTTTTCTGCCATCCAGGATGGTATACTTAATTAACTCGTGCGCTTTTACAGCAGTATAAACACCTTCGAAATCAAAACGCATACTTTCGTCTTTGGCAGCCATGGTAGTTTTAAAGTTACCACCTTCCCGTAGCTCATTATCAGCGTATGGTGCATGCCATTCATCGGAAGCGAAGGCCCAATTAATAATATGTTGTGGCTCTGCCCAGTACATCCATACTTTTTTTACAGGTGCGTTTACAATCGCTTCAATGGTGATGGCTGTTTTGTTCATAGTCTCCATATTGTATTTGCTTTGTGGTTTTATGATAAATTTAAATTCTTAATTATAGATGCTTTTTAAGCGAGCATACCTCAGTAGTAATACTTCAAACTTAGTAGGTTTACCCATCATAAAGCCTGTGTAAAAACGACAAATTAAGGGCGCTTTGCGACAGTAATATCGTATATTAGATTTATGAAAAGTGTATCCATTTTAGTTACTGAATCATCAGTAATGCAGGCTATTGCAGACCCACGCTATTTATTTACAGCTGTAAATCAGTTTTTAGTAGAAGCAGGTAAGCAGCCCTTTTTTAATGTGCAAATAGTTGGGTACAGCAGTGAAGTAAAGCTAAACAATGGCATTTTTACAGTGCACCCTGATCAGTTACTGCAAGAGGTGCATCAAACAGACCTCATAATTATACCTGCACTAGCTGGCAACATGGCTGGCGCTGTGGCGGCAAACCAACCATTCGTTCCCTGGATTGTTGAGCAATATCACAAAGGCGCTGAAGTAGCCTCACTTTGCGTAGGTGCTTTTCTGCTGGCTTCTACAGGACTATTAACTGGTAAAAAATGCTCTACGCACTGGGGCTTTGCCGATGCATTCAGGGAGATGTTTCCAGATGTGGAAGTAACGGACGGAAATATTATAACCGAAGAAAACAGGCTTTACTCGAGTGGCGGCGCCAATTCTTATTGGAACCTGCTGCTGCACCTGGTAGAAAAGTACACGAACCGCGAAACAGCTATACTTGCCTCTAAATATTTTGCCATAGATATAGACCGTAATAGCCAGGCAGCTTTTGCGCTTTTCAAAGGACAAAAAGATCATAACGATGTTTCAGTAATCAAGGCTCAGGAGTATATCGAGAAAAACTACAACGATAAAATAACTGTAGAACAGCTGGCTGATAAAGTAGCTTTAGGCCGGCGAAGCTTTGAACGCCGCTTTCAGAAAGCTACAAACAACTCGGTGCTGGAATACATGCAACGGGTAAAGATGGAGGCCGCCAAACGTAGCTTCGAAACCAGCAGAAAGAACATTAACGAGGTAATGTTTGATGTGGGTTATACTGATACAAAAGCCTTTAGAACCATCTTCAAGAAAATAACCGGCCTTACCCCTATTGAGTATCGTAATAAGTATAATAAAATGGCCCGGCATAAACCACAGCACGATGTAATATAAAACTTTGCGAACAATATTAATTATCTCTCTAAAGTAGTTTAAAAGTATAAATTCAAGTTCAAAACCAAGCCTATAACCACACTAAATTTTTAATCTGCTTAGGCATTGAATGAAGTAGCTAGGTACAAATACTTATAAATTGCCTCAAGTAAATATGCTTAGCCAATGCTGTTTATTTTATACTTTTGCCAGGTGTAGGAAACAGAAATTCTGCACCTAAACCAACAAAAAAATTATCTTGAATTTACCTCTTAGTAAACAAGTAAAGGCCATTGCTATTTACCAGATAGTTGGTGGTTTACTTGGCATTGCGCTTACGGTGTGGGTTCTGTTTAGTGGCGAAACAGTAATAGACCAGCTAAACTTGCGCATAAGCTTATTTGCCGGTGCTCTCTATGTCTTTTCTATACTTTGTGGCCGCATGTTGTTCCGCAATTTACGCCGTGGGCTTATACTTTCAATTGTCAATCAGTTGCTGCAGGTCGTGTATATTTCCATCGGTACCTTTGGCTTTCAGTATGTGGCTGGTTTGCGAGTGGGCATAGGAGTTGATATGGTGGCTGGATGGATTTTTAAGTTACGGTTAGCTTTGTCCTCGTTTCATTTTAACTTAGGCATTGATAACGGTCAAAAGTTTATTGGTTTAAACTTGGTGGCACTTTTTATGATTTTCTGGTTAGAGCGCTTACTAGAAAAGGAAAAACAATCTTAGCTGCAGTTGCTCTGGGCATTGCACAAAGTATAAAACGTATATTAATAGAAAAGTCCCGGAATTTAGCTTCCGGGACTTTTTTTATGAAATTGACGATGCTAGTGCGGATTAACGTAGGCAGGATCACCTCCGTCATCATCCGGAAGGTTGCCACCTTGAGCACGTAACTGGGCCAGCCCCTTCTTTCCATAGGCTATTCTTGTGATAACCACATAAAGAACCGGCACTACGAAAATGGCCAGGAACGTAGCAGCCAACATACCTCCTATCACTACCCAACCAATTGTTTGGCGTGATACGGCACCTGCACCGCCTGCTAAAGCCAGCGGAACCACACCAAGTATAAAGGCAAGCGAAGTCATGATAATCGGGCGCAAACGCAGCTTTACAGCCTCAATAGTTGCCTCGATTAGCTCCATCCCACTATCTACGCGCTCTTTGGCAAACTCCACGATCAGGATAGCATTTTTTGCGGCCAAACCGATCAATGTAATCATACCGATTTGCGCATACACGTTGTTATCTAGTTTGGGCAGCAATGTAAGGGCAAGTATAGCTCCGAACATGCCTAGTGGTATTGCAAAAAGTATAGAGAACGGCACCGACCAACTTTCGTAAAGAGCAGCCAGCAACAGCAGTACCAGTATAATAGAAAGTGAGAAGATATAAATCGTACTCGCACCTGCTGCACGCTCTTCGCGGCTTAGGCCTGTAAACTCGTACCCATAGCCAGCTGGTAGTACCTGCGCCGCTACTTCTTCCAGTGCATCCAGTGCCTGGCCACTACTGTAACCTGGAGCCGCACTGCCGTTAATGTCTACAGAACGGAAAAGGTTATAGTGCGAAATTACTGCGGCATTTTCTACTACACGTGATGTTACCAAAGCGCTCAATGGCACGGCCTCCCCTTGTCTGTTCATTACATAAAACTGATTCAGGCTTCCGATATCCATACGATAGGTTGTATCAGCCTGCGCTACCACCCTGAAGTTTCGGCCGTAGCGGGTAAAATCATTCACATAGCGACTACCCATGTAAGTAGACATTGTGGTGTAAATATCGGCAATATTCACACCCAGCCTTTTTGCCTTTTCACGATCTACATCTATATGGTAGCCTGGTGTTTTGGCTGTGAAAAAACTAAAAGCCATACCTATTTCCGGACGTGCATTGGCTGCTGCCAGGAACTGCCCCATCACCTGTTCCAGCTCCTTTACGTCTCCGGCCTGGCGCTGCTGCAACACAAAGGTAAAACCTCCCGATTGTCCCAGACCTGGTATGGCCGGTGGTGCCACTAATCTGATATTGGCCTCCTTTATACCTGCTATTTTCTGCTGTACTTCAGCCATTACACCATTCAGGTGCGACGCCTCATCCTTCCGCTGATCCCACGGCTGCAGCTGCACAAAGAAGGTACCGCTGTTTGACTTAAAGGAGAAGTTTATCGCATTAAGACCGGCAATAGAAGTATAATTACGAATAGCTTCTACAGAACCTAATTGTTTGCCAACCTCTTCTAGTATAGCCGACGTTCTGCTCATAGAAGCACCTTCCGGCAACTCCACCGACACAAACATACGGCCTTCGTCCTCAGATGGAATAAAGCCTGTTGGTTTGGTTGCAAAAAGCCCGAAGGTGCCTGCATAAATACAAGCCAAAATAATGAGCACCAGCGGCGTTGCCTTTATACTTTTGCGTACCCCCACCGAGTAGTTCTCGGTGGTGCGGGCAAACCAGTTATTAAAGTTATAGAAGAACTTGTTGATGCCACGTGAGTTCTTGTTAACGTTCATCGGCTTCAGCATCAGCGAGCAAAGTGCCGGTGTAAGCGTAAGCGCCACAAACGCAGAGATCAACACTGAAATAGCGATTGTAATAGCAAACTGCTGGTATAACCTACCTACGATACCTGGTATGAAGCCAACAGGGATAAACACGGCGGCAAGTATAAGCGCGATGGCAATTACCGGAGCCGTGATGTCTTTCATGGCCTTACGGGTTGCCTCTCTGGCTGACAACTTCTCGTGGTCTATATAATGCTGTACTGCCTCCACTACCACAATAGCGTCATCTACTACTATACCAATCGAGAGCACGAAACCAAACAAGGTAAGCGTGTTGATGGTAAAGCCTAAAGGCAGGAAGAATACGAACGTACCAATGATGGATACGGGAATAGCAAGTATAGGCACAAGGGTAGCACGCCAGCTCTGTAGGAACAGGAATACCACTATAATTACAAGTATAAGCGCCTCTACCAGCGTTTTCACCACCTCATTAATAGACACCTGCACTACCGATACCGTCTCAAACGAAACGATATAGTCTACATCAGCTGGGAATGTCTTTTTTAGATTATCAAGTGCCGCATAAACACCTTCGGCGGTTTCAAGGGCGTTACTACCGGGTGCCTGGTAAAGCAGCATCATGGTAGCAGGATTACCGTTAATTTTGGACTGCCTGCCATAATCGAAACGGCCAAATTCGATACGTGCCACATCACGCAGATATACTACAGAGCCATCCGCAGGATTTGTTCTTATGATGATATCACCGAACTGCTCTTGTGTTTGGAGCCGGCCAGTAACTGTAATCGGATATTGAAACGCCTGCGTGTTATACTGCGGCGCACCCCCAACTGTACCAGCTGCTACCTGCAGGTTCTGCTCTTGAATCGCAGCAGTTATTTCGTTGGCACCAATGTTATACTGCGCCAGCTTATCTGGCTGCAACCATAGGCGCATACTAAAGTCTTGGCCAATAGAGGTAATGTCTCCTACCCCGCTCACACGCATCAAGGCATCTTTGATGTAAATGTTCGTGTAATTGTCCAGGAACTGTATATCATGGGTTCTTTTGGGTGAATAGATACCTATTACCATCATGATACTTGGATTACGCTTGCGCACCGTTACGCCCAGTCGCCTTACCTCTTCCGGCAACGTAGGTTGTGCTATACTTGCCCGGTTCTGCACGTCCAGCGTAGCAATATCAATGTCGGTACCCACCTCAAAAGTCACCGACATGTTCATCTGCCCGGTACTTGTATTGGTAGATGTAATATAAGCCATACCTGGCGTACCGTTGATCTGCGTCTCTACTGGTGTTGCCACAGATTGCTCTACCGTTAAGGCATCGGAGCCAGTATAATTTGCTGATACTGATACTGTAGGTGGTGAAATATCCGGGTACTGCGTAACTGGCAAATTCATCATGGCCAACACACCCACCAACACGATCACAATCGAGATCACCATGGCAGTGACAGGCCTTCTTATAAATACTTCTGATATCATGTTTCTAACTTAATCTCATCTGAAGGTTGTCAAATTACTTCGAAGCACCTGCCTGTGGCTGCTCCTGCTGCGGTGCATCCAGCTGAACTTTGGCTCCCTGGCGCAGGCGCTGTATACCTTCCGTCACAATTTGCTGCCCTTCCTTTAAGCCTTCGCGTACCACAATGTTGCCGTTAACACGCGTGCCCAGTTGCACATTCTGCTGCACCACCGAATCGCTCTGCACAACATACACAAAGTACTCACCTAGTTGTTCTGTTACCGACTTAAAAGGAATCACGATCTGCTCCCCGATGTCTTGGTTCAGCACATCTAGGCTCACCGTCATACCTGGCACCAATTTTTCTTTCGGGTTCGGGAATTGCACACGCACGGTAGTAGTACCTGATTGGCGGCCAATGGCGCGATCAATAGCTACCAGTTTACCATTGTGCTCGTATTGCTCACCATTAGAAAAGCGAAGCGTAAAAAGTGAATCCGGCTGACTGCCGCGTTGCAAATTGCTAAAACGGCCAATTTCACTTTCATTGATCACAATATCAACTGCGATCGGATCAGACGAAGATATTGTGTTGAGCAGTGGCTGACCCGGAGATACCTGTGCTCCTACCCTTACTTGCGATATACCAATCACGCCGGTAAATGGTGCATTGATAACCGAGTAGTTTAGATCTGTAGATGCGCTACGCACTTGTGCCTGTGCAGCCGTAACCTGTGCTCTGGCTGTTTGCACATCGGTGCGGGCATAATCTACCTGCTGTTTTGCAATAGCATCGCGCTCAGCCAGTCGTTCGTAACGCTCCAGGTCTTTTTCGGCACGTGCCAGGTTTGCTTTGGCGCTTTGCAAGTTTGCCTGTGCTTGCTGTATACCTGCCTGGTATTTATTAGGGTCTATCTCATACAGTTTTTGGCCCTTGCTTACTCGCTGTCCGTCCTGCACGAAGATATTAGTAATATAACCTGATACTTGCGGACGGAGCTCCACCTCCTGCAGCGCCACAACAGTTGCCGGATACGTGTCTTTACCCGTAACGCGTTCTTGCTTTACCTGGTAAGTGTTTACCGGAACAGCCATAGCCGCAGGGTTCATCTGCTGCTGGCCGGCATCGTCACCACCACACGATATAAGTATAGCTGAGCTACTGATGGCTAAAAAGAGCCAGGCGTATTTATTTTTCATTCTGTTTTATCTGATTTTATCGGTTGATGTCTATATTACCTAAGGCTCTCTGCAGGTCAAGCTTGCTTGAAAGCACATTGTAAAGGGCATTGTAGTAGTTAAGCTGAGTTGTGCGGAGGTCTGTTTCCGCTACAATAAGGTCTACATAAGCCTTCACTCCTTCGTCGTACTGCAGTTTGATGATCTCATAAACCTCTTCTGCCATTTCCAGATTTTGCTGCACGGTTAGCCACTCAGTGTAATTGCCTTTATAGTTTGCCATGGCAACCTGGTATTCGGTGTTAATGGCTCTGCGGGTATCTTCAATCTCAATATCTAAGCGGTCTTCCTGCAACTGCGCAATTTTCACATTCTGCAGTCTTCTGGTACCTTGGAAAATCGGCAGCGATACCTGTAAGCCTACGGCAGATGTGGGGTAATGCTGGTCGTACAGATTTTCGAAGTCGTTGTTGAAGTACTGCAGGTTATAGTTGCCGAAGGCAGAAACTGTCGGCAGAAAGCTAAGGCGATTATAAACCGTGTTAAGGCGTAGCAGGTTGCGCTGAGTTTGTAGTTGCTGTAATTCTACTCTCCTTTCAAAAGCAACCAGTTCGGTAGTATCTGCCTGCACCTCCTGTTCCATGCGGCCATAACTGTAAGTCAGGTTTAATTCCTGCTCTACCGGATAGCCCATCAATTGTTTTAAGTAAGCTACGCTAGCTTTTATACTTTCCTGCACACGCTTACGGTCTGAGCGAATGTTAGCTAAGGTAATGGCAGCACGCTGGTAATCGGTTTTATCAACCAGGCCTACATCGTAGCGGCTACGGGCATCATTATACTGCTTTTCCTGACGCGCAATATTCTGGTCTAGTATACGGAGCTGCTCCTGTGTTAACAGCACATCATAAAATGCCTTACTAACTTCTACTACTGTATTGATGCGGGCATCAGTGACTTGCTGGTCCAGCAGAGCTTTTCTTGAACGCGCTGCCCTTGATGCAAGTAACAGGTTGCTATCGAAAATGCTCTGCGTTGCCTGTAAAGCTAAACTCGAATTATAATTCTGGCCAAATGTGATAATCTCACCACCAATAGGTTGTTGAGGTCTTTTTATATTGTAAGTGCCTCCAAAGTTGGCCATGATCTGCGGAAACCACCCTGACAGGCTGGCCCTGATTTCTCTTTCTCCGATGGCCTCGTCGATAACAGCCTGCTCTACGGCCGCCCTATTCTCCAGTGCATAGCTTACACATTGCTCAAGCGTCAGGCTATCCGTGGCATCAATGCCTTTCTCCTGCGCAAACAAAACGCCAGGCACTAGTAGAAAAGAAACAAGTAAATATTTAAAACAAGTAGTTAGTTTCATGTACAAATTTGATGTTCAGCTTATTGGATGAGTATTTAACGTGCCGCCACAGGTTCTGATACTGCAGCAGCATTTATACTTTTTTAGTGTAGCTAGTATAGGCTATAAATCATATTTTCGTGTTTAAACATTGTTAAAAGTATAAAAAAGTTGCCCAAGCCTAAGCTGTACGCTTTATACCATCCCATAGCAGCAGCTGTAATTGCTCCAGGTCCGACTGCTCGAGTTTCAATCTTCCAAACCCTGTGAGCTTAGCTGCAGATATGATACTGCTGTGCACATGTGTTGCCAAAATTTTAGGGCTTACCTCCCTCAGTTCCCCTTCCCTGATGCCTCGTTCAAAGAACTGAAACAACAACGAGTAAAATTTGTCTTTTTCGATCGGAGGTCTGGTAGTATCGTAAGGCGAGTTTACAAATTGCTCGAAAAACTTTAGTAGGTCTGTGTTATCACGGTAAAAAGTATAAAGTCCCATCCAAAGCCTAAAAAAGCACTCTTCAAACGGAATAACAGCACAATTCTCACGCTCTACCACAGCAATAGCCTGCTGCTGCGCATAGTCAAATAACTCACAAATAAGCTGCTCTTTGCTCTCAAAGTAATGGTAGATTGTACCGGCCGCTACACCGGCATGTTTGGCTACCAAGCTCATAGGAGTACCATGAAACCCATTTTCTCTCACAAGTTCCAGCGTACTTTTAAAAATGGCTTTCTTCTTTTCAGCAATTGGCTCCATAACTCCTAATTACCCCAATTGAACGTTCATTCGGGCGTACAAAAGTAGCAGATCATTCTAAGTTGTAAAAACAATTTCGGCGTAAAACCAAGATTAACAGCTAAACGACTTAAAAGCCATATTATAAAACCTGAATGGTTTTGGTGCACGTAAAACAAGATATAACACTTTATTAATTAAACCCACAGCCATGGCATTCGCACATGAAATCCGCCACCCTCATCGCATTAACAGCGCCAATAACCCCATTTGGATGGATGGCCTCCGTGTTATACTTGGTATGTTTCTCTTCTTGAAAGGCGTCTTGTTTTTAGAACACACTACTGATGTATTCTACATTTTTAGTTCGAGCCAAGAGTTGCTTTCCGAAGGCAAAGCTCACTTTCTTACCAGTGCAGTACATATTGTGGGAGGACTGATGATTATGGTTGGAATGCTGACACGCCTGGCCCTGCTCTGCCAGATACCTATACTTTTAGGGGCACTGCTTATTGTAAACCCCCAACAGGAAAGCGGACTCAGCTTACAGAACACGGAGCTTATACTTTCGCTGGCTGTAACAGTACTTGTAGTATTTTTTATGGTGAAAGGCCCAGGCCGATATTCTGTAGACAACAAAATCCTGAGGCAAAGAAATGCAAAAGACGTACCCCAAGTATAGTATAAAACTCAGCCTCTGCTAACTTTTCCTTTCAGGTCCCAGTGGCTTTTCTGTATTTCGTCTGATCCGGGTTTTCGTACAATCTTACGCACATAACGCTCTCCGTCAATGTTGCCGTCTTCCCTTATTTTGCCTATAAAAAGTGTGACGGGTTCCCCTCGCTCATTGGTTATGTAACTGATATCGTTTCCCATAAAAGTAGCATTCATACGTTCTTGTGGGGCATAAATCTTGCTCAATATTTTTTCCAGTTTAGGGCTTAGCGGCATAGATTTTCTTAGTTGAGTAACAAAGTATGCGTATAGATACGGCCAAAGCAGTTGGCAGTTAATCAACCTGATTTTAATAATGGTCGCTCCAAATAACCGGCTTATACTTTTTATATGCACTGCCTTAGCACCAGGTAAAGTCTGATGGCGCTTCGACATACGTGCAAGCAGTCTACTTTCAGGGTGGAGAGGATTTGGCAGGTATTTCTGACCGACTCACCTATTGGAAAACTGACCACAATCATCCTACAATAAATGACACTCTTTATTTATAGTCAAATTAATCTCAAGTTTACTAACATCATTGTTAAACTATATTTAAATAAATGGCGAAGGAACTGAACTGCATATACTGAACTATTTCATTTATATGAAATAAATACAGGCAATTGTTAACCATATATAAATGAAATGCATAACTGATGACAAAACATTTAATTGAAGATAAGATGTTATGCCCCACTTAAAACTCAACAATAAAACCTAGAGTAGGCACTGGGTTACCATCATCATTTTTTAAAATAACAGGTATAGCATTGCTACCGTCACTTCGAAGCGGAGCATTATCGGTGGTGGCAAAACCTGTATTATCTGCATTTCTTTGGAAAGTATACCGGTCAAAGCCAGGAGTTTTACTAACCAGTACGTTGGCCACATCTAAGAACAGATCAAGCGTAATTCGCTCGAAATTCCATTTCTTATCTATACGCACATCTAGTTGGTTAAAAGCGCGAAGCCGCTCGGAGTTTAGACGAGTGTAATCCAGTATGCCAACTCCTAAAGATGCATAGTTACGCTGAGAGGCTTCCAGATTAAAAGGTGTGGCAGGTGCACCACCAGCATAGCGATATTTGGCTCCAAATTCCCAGTTACGTGGAAGCTTTTTACCAAGAAGTCCGGATACCAGATGTCTGTAATCCCAGGCACTGGAGATATACTGTCCGTCTAAACCGGCAAACTCACTAACCACATAGGTATAAGAAAAGACCGAAAATACAGTACCGGTCAATTTCTTTTGGAGATAAAACTCGGCACCATAAGCCCTCCCCTTGCCTGTTGTGCTTACTGCCTCGTTACCAATAGAGCCAAAGTCTCCTCCTTGGTTAGCAAGAGAAATACCATCGCGCAGCGACACTGGATAATTGCTATAACCTTTGTAAAAGCCTTCAAGGGTAAATCGTAAATCAGGGCGAGGCAAAAACTCAGTACCCAGCACATAATGGATTGAGCGGGTGTAATCTGCAGACCTGTTTACATAATTTCCGTTTTCCTGAAAACCCAGTACCGTATAGGTTTGAAGCTTATAGTAAATACCTGATGATGCATTGAGCGTCCATTTATCAGATAGCAAGTATGAAACAGCCAGTCGTGGAGACAGGGTCTTTAATGGATTCTTGCCTTCCTCAGTAAATGAGTTCATATCGGTACGTAGTCCAAAAG
This sequence comes from Pontibacter sp. H249, assembly GCF_037892465.1. Taxonomy (NCBI): domain Bacteria; kingdom Pseudomonadati; phylum Bacteroidota; class Cytophagia; order Cytophagales; family Hymenobacteraceae; genus Pontibacter; species Pontibacter sp. H249. The sequence goes on from NZ_JBBKTR010000021.1 coordinate 25,819, forward strand.
ACAGGCCCAGCCTATTATCTAACACAGAACTCGAAACTTGCCCAAATGCCCCGTATCTTAAAAAGTCCACGCCACCATTATAGTTTATGGTTACGCCTGGCTGTGTTAAATTACCGGCCTCGTCACGAAGCTCCTTTCTAATTACACTGAAGATATCGTTTTTAAACTGCACATACTGCCCTGCGACCCCATAACTATACCTGATGCCATTTTTATACTTGTTCACGTCCAGGCGCAGTTTGTTTTCAGTTTCTCTTGATGTCGATTTAAGGGTAAGCTTTTTCTCGCCTTCAACTTCTGCTGCTTCAGATTTCTCAAGATCTATATTAAATTCATTACGGCTTAAAGCTACGTTAAGGTAACCGTCGTTCACCAGCCTTTTTAGCGAGACCCCAGAAGTATAATTCCATTGATTATTAAGCGGTACAGAACGCAGTATGTATTCGTTTTCTGGGGTGCTGTTACGTGGCACTCCAAACGAGAATTCATCAATAGCCCCCACCCCGATAAAAGAAAGGGAAGTTTTGTCATCTATCTTATGATCGACTTTGTATTGAAAGTCCCAGTAATTAGGCCGGATGGGCAGATCGAGCAGCTTAAAAAGGAACTGGAGGTACGATCGACGCGCAGAAACCAGATAGGTTGTTTTAGTAGAAAGTGGCCCTTCTAATGTAGTGGCAAATTCTGAACCGCTCAGACGCACATTACCTGAAAAACGCTCCGGGTTACCGGAACGCTGCCTGAACTCAAACACCGAAGCTAACGCATTATCATAGCGTGCATCAAAGGCAGATGAGCTTAGTTTAAGATCCTCGATAAAAGAAACATTAAGTATACCTGTAGCTCCGCCTGCACTTCCTTGCGTAGTAAAGTGGTTTATAAGTGGGATTTCGATACCATCCAGGTAGTAAACATTTTCGCTAGGCGCTCCACCCCTGATAATTAAATCGTTACGGCCGCCGCCACCGGTGCCGTTTGTAGCTACACCGGGTAACACCTGCACCACTTTAGATATGTCGAAATTACCGCCTGGGTTACTCCTGATTTCTTCTGCACTAAGACTCTGCACCGAAAGCGGCGTAACAAGGTCGGCAACGGAAGCACTTTGGCTTCGATTACTTACCACTTCCACCTGCTGTAGTTGACTGGTGGCAGGAGCCATCTCAAAATTTAAAATCTGAATGTTACCAGCTGTTACACTGACGTTATACTTAATAGAGGATTGATAACCAACGTATGAACTTTGAATAGTGTAACTCCCCACAGGTATACTTTCTATTCTGAACCTGCCACTTTCATCGCTCACTGAGCCTAGTTGGGAATCTAACACTTGCACAGAAACGCCTATAAGAGGCTCTTGTGTATTACGATCGCGCACAGTGCCGGTGACGACACCCGTTTGTGCATGAGCTAAAAAAGGAATAAATAAAATTAAGAGCAGTAACAGCTTCATGGGTGCATTATATCTTGATGCTTGTATTACATACTTCACCATGTATTGTTTAAAATGGAGTCAAATTTAGCACATCTAATTAAGCTGGAGCTATAATAACAGGTTGATACTTTTTATATCAACTTTGAAACAAGCTCAGAGTTTTGCTACTACCGCAACTATTCCTTACCAAAGTATAAATTAAATTCAATGTGCTCCTCCAATGAAATCAATTATAACTACACCTTTAGCACATACGCTGCATGCTGGCGATTTAAATAAAATTATAAGAGAAAGCCATTATACCTTCGTTAGTTTAAACGCTTCTTCGTATCAGGTTAAAAGTATAAGTTACCACACAGCTTTTACCTCAAATAAATGCAGTCATACTTTCAACTAAAAGAAAATAATACTTCTGTAAAAACGGAGGTAATAGCCGGCATTTCTTCATTTCTAGCAACAGCTTATATCATTGTTGTAAACCCAACTATACTTAGCCAGGCGGGCATGCCTTTCTCGGGAGTAGTTACGGCAACAGTTTTGGTTTCTTTTTTTAGTAGCATTATGATGGGACTGTATGCCCGCAACCCGATATTGGTTGCACCAGGTATGGGTCTTAATGCTTTTTTTACCTTTTCGGCGGTACTTGGCATGAATGTACCCTGGCAGGTGGCTTTAGGTGCCGTGTTCTGGTCGGGTATTGTGTTTTTTCTACTTTCAATCTTCAATGTGCGAACTATGATCGTAAAAGCCATACCACGCCCTTTACGATTTGCCATAGCCGCCGGCATAGGCTTGTTTATTACCTTAATAGGCTTTATCAATGCAGGCTTTATAATACCTAACCCTGCCACCGTAATTGGTAAAAGCGCAATAACTCCTACACTACTTACTTTTCTGGCTGGGTTACTAATAACGGCTATACTTTTAGTGAAGAATGTGCGTGGCGGTATGCTGCTAGGAATAATATTCACTACACTACTTTCCTACCCGTTAGGCCGATGGTGGGCCACAGACGTGGATCCTATTATCAGTTGGCAAGGGTTGGTGTCTACACCAGACTTTAGCCTGCTGCTGCAACTAGATTTGACAAACTCACTAAAGTTAACCATTATACCGGTAATTTTTGCGTTCGTTTTTACAGATATGTTTGATAGCTTATCGACTTTTGTGGGTATTGCCGAAGCTGCTAATTTAACAGATGAGCACGGAGAACCACGCAACGTAAAACAGTCGCTTACAACAGATGCTGTGGCTACCGCTTTGGCAGGTCTTGTTGGTTCAAGTCCCGGTACAGCTTACGTAGAGTCGGCAGTAGGTATAGAGGCTGGAGGCCGTACTGGACTAACGGCAGTAGTGGGCGGCTTACTTTTCCTGCCCTTCCTGTTCCTGGCACCCATGCTTTCAATAATACCTGCAATTGCCACTGCCCCTGCCCTGGTACTAGTGGGCGCTTTTATGATCAGGCCTGTGATCAACATAAACTGGCTACAGCTAGACGAAGCCATCCCAGCTTTCCTGGCAATGGTGCTGATCCCGTTTACCTATTCTATTACTCAAGGTATTATATGGGGATTCTTAAGTTGGACTGCCCTTAAGCTTATAACAGGAAAAAGCTCTGAAGTTAGTCTGACACTTTGGGTTATAAATGCCTTTGCCATACTTTCTTTGGCACTCTAGGCAGCGCTATTGTCATACTTTTGCACTAGCAGATTTAAAAAATCAGTTACGTTGCTGTCAGTAATAAGGCTGATTTGTTTATACTTCACCTATCAGTGTTGCTGCTAGTCCTGATTTTTAACTTTCGTGCAGCAGCACTAAAGCGTAACCATTTCTCGATAGTAACTACAACGAAAAGCACAAAACCAGCTCCGAGTACACGTAACCAAGACATAATTTCGATAGGGCTGGTATGGAACAGCTTGTTCATGATGGGCAAGTAAATAATCAGCGCCTGAAAAAACATCATAGCGACAATGCCATAGTACACCCACATATTAGAGAAGAATCCAATTTGATGCATTGGCCTAAGCAGCGACCGGCAATTTAGCAAGTACACTGCCTCTAAAACCACAAACACTGTTGTTGCCACTGTTTGTGCTTCTGAAACTGTAGCACCAAGCACCCGCCGCTCATACAAATACAAGCCAAATGCTGCGATCATGAGCAGTGTTCCTACCAACAGGGTGCGCATAATGAGCTCAAAGGTTAGAATAGGTTCTTTGGCCGGTCGTGGCGGGCGATCCATGATACCAGGTTCCTTAGGCTCAAAAGCCAGCATCAATCCGAGCAGAACGGCTGTACTCATGTTAATCCAAAGAATCTGTACTGGCTGTATAGGAAGCTGCGTACCAAGAATAACGGCGGCTATAATCACAAGACCTTCCCCCAGGTTGGTAGGTATAGTCCAAACTATAAACTTTGTCAGGTTATCATATACACCTCTGCCCTCTTCCACAGCTCCCTCAATAGAGGCGAAATTGTCGTCAGTCAGTACCATATCTGCGGCATCTTTAGCTACTTCGGTGCCAGTTATACCCATGGCAATGCCTATGTTTGCCTGCTTCAGCGCTGGGCCATCATTTACTCCATCTCCAGTCATGGCTACGATTTTACCTTGCGTTTGCAAAGACTTTACAAGGCGTAGCTTCTGATCTGGCGCAACCCTTGCAAATACAGCCGTATTCTCGGCTACTTTAGCTAACTCCTCATCGTCCAGAGCCTGCAATTCTCTACCGGTTATAGCTACTAGTTGACCATTCTCGCGCCTTCCTTTCAAGCCGATCTGCCCTGCAATGGTAGCGGCTGTTACTGCATGGTCTCCGGTAATCATCTTCACATCAATTCCTGCCTCCTGGCATAGCTTTACAGCTTCAATGGCTTCGGCTCTCGGAGGGTCTATCATGCCTTGCAAACCAAGAAATATCAGATCAGCACTTACATCTTCGTGGTTGATGTTGATTAAGGCATCAGGTACTTCTGCCATGGCAAAAGCCAGCACACGCAGTCCTTTCGCAGCCATTTCATCTACTTGATTATGAATTTTTTGCTTATCTATTTTTTTGAACTCACCGGCAGCAGTTTTGTACTGGCTGCACCGATCTAGTATAGCCTCTACAGAACCTTTCATAAATATAAGACGGGGCTTACTCGCATGCAAAGTAGCCATATACTGGTATTCTGATTCAAACGGAATGCTATCCAAGCGTTTATACTTTTTATTAAGTTCATCTTCGGTATAGCCTGCTTTAATAGCCGATACTAGCAGTGCACCTTCTGTAGGGTCACCTTCTATTTCCCAGCGTTCTTCGACCTGCTTTAGCCTGCTATCGTTGCATAACAAACCGGCTTTCAGACACAACTGCAGAGATTCATTATCATCTAAACCGACGCTACCATCCTCCTGTTGCACTTCTCCTTCCGGTCTGTACCCTAAGCCAGAAACAGCATAACTAGTATCGCCGGCATATATCTCCTGCACAGTCATTTGGTTTTCGGTAAGGGTACCCGTCTTGTCGGAGCAGATAACGTTGGTGCTGCCAAGGGTTTCAACTGCCACCAGTTTCCGGATAATTGCTCTGCGTTTAGCCATTTTAGATACACCCAACGCCAACATGATAGTTACAGCAACAGGAAGGCCTTCGGGTATGGTACCAACTGCAAGTGCAACAGCTACCATAAACATATCTACCGGGCTCTCTCCACGTAAAATACCAACAGCAAAAACACCCAGCGACAGCACGATGATCACCCGCAAAAGCATGTGGCTAAACTTTTTGATCTTAATTGTTAATGGCGTTTGCAGCTCTTCTGCTCCTGCGATAGACTGCTGTATTTTTCCAACTTCTGTATTGTCGCCGGTGGCTACCACAATACCTTTGCCCTGCCCATAAGTTATCACCGTTGAGCTAAAACCAAGGCAGAACCTGTCTCCTATTACTACATCTGCAGGTACTGGCTTTGTGCTTTTCTCTACTGCCACAGATTCTCCGGTAAGTGCAGACTCATCTACTTTAAGGTCACGCTGCTGTGTTAAGCGAACATCTGCCGGAAACTTATCTCCAGACTGCAGCACCACCACGTCACCAGGTACCAACTCCCTGGCATCAATGTTCCTTTTTCTGCCGTCTCTAATTACCTGTGCGTTTAAGGCCATACTTTTAGAGAGAGCATCAATTGCCTTTAGCGCCTTAGATTCTTGTATGAAACCTATAACAGCATTTACGAAGACAACTGCAAAAATCACCAGCGCATCCAAGTACTCTTGCAAGAATAGCGTAACCACAGTAGCAATTAGCAGGATGTAAATAAGTGGCTGATTAAATTGCAGGAGAAATCTTATAAAAGGATTTTGCTGCTGACGCGGCGTAAGTATATTCAGACCAAACTGTGCTTTCCTTTCTTCTGCCTCGGTGCTGCTAAGGCCATTTTCTGTAGTCACATTCAGTAGTTTTTCTACTTCAACCGTTTCCAGACTGTGCCAGTTGTCTCTCTTACTTTGCCGCATTTTTATTTATTGTGTAGATGTAACTGTTTGTTTTATGGTTTCTGGATAACCGGATATTTAGATTCGGGGAGGTAAAATTTATCTTCTTGTTCTGCCTCTAGCAAACTGCCCTAGCATTACATTAAAAGTATAATTTATATTGCCTCCAAGAGTAAAACAAGGCCTGTTTATGCAGTGTAAACTTGCGGAACAGCTTAGGTATTTATACTTAAGCTTTACTTTTATTTCACGCCTAACTTCCAGAAAACTAACTAAGAATTTATACTATAGAATTGGCAATATAGCCGATTAAGTTGCTCCTTTTTTATTTGAGTGTACTGATTTACATGGCGAATGTCAGCACAACATTATTATGTTTGTCGTAAAAAATACGACAAACATGTAAAACATTTGAACTCAATGTATTGCAACAAAGTTAAGTAGGTCTTGGGCTTTTAAAATGCAATAAATAATTAGAAATAGCTAAACGTAGCTATACAGCAGATAGCAGGCAGTAACAAACTTTATGAAAAATCATTTTCTCACCTTTGAGGAAGCCATTAGCTTTTTTCCGGATGCAGTCATTGTTGTTGATGAATGTAATACTATGTTGGCTTTGAACGCACCTACTGCTCACCTATTCGGCTATCAGCAGGAGCAACTAATAGGCAAGAGTCTAAATGTGTTGCTACCAGATCAACTTAACATACGCTTGTCAGATTACCTTACTAAATCGAAGATTTATGAAATGGGTAAAAGTCTAATCTTTTCAGGCTATAGAAAAGATGGCTTTAGAATAAGCGTAGATGTTGCCCTTGCTCCTATTATTGTAAATAATAAGAGTTTACTTATTGCTACTTTCAGAGATGTTACTCATAGCAAAGAAATTGAACGCAAACTCCTCACACAAATCGAGCAGTTAAAAGCAAAACAGGAAGAGCTTGAGAAATTCAGTTATATGATTGCCCACGACCTGAAGTCTCCGCTTATTAACCTGCATGCTGTGGTGCACCTGATGAACAAAGAACTGCCTGACAAGAAAAACACGAAGCTCGCAGAGTACATTGCTGCAGTACAGAATAGCCTGGAATCCATAACCAATTTAATTTCAGGAATAGCAGCTTACTCAAAATCAGGAACTGGAAATATTGAAGAAGATATAAACCTGAACCAGGTAATGGCAGATGTAAGAAAGCTGATAAAAATACCATATAACGGCCATTTACTGCAAGAGGGCAAACTGCCAGTTATATCAGGCAACAAAACCAAGGTGCTTCAGATATTCTTAAACTTAATTTGTAATGCATTCAAGCACAATGACAACCCTACACCTTGTGTAAAGGTTAGCAGCTCTGAAAAAAATGGTGCAACTCTGATAAGTGTATCAGACAATGGACCAGGAGTACCAAAAAGCCTGCGCAAACGCATATTCAGATTATTTGATAAAGGGAACTCATCAAGAGTAGACTCACAGGGTATAGGCCTCTCAATTGTGAAGAAGCTGGTGGAGGAGCATGGCGGATCTGTAACTGTAAACGAAGGCCGGCTTGGAGGGGCAGACTTTGTTTTTTCATGGCCTTCTGATCATGCTAAAGCTTATAAACCGATGGAATCTAAAGCCAATGGTTATTCTTTTGCTGCACGTGCCTAATTATAAACTCTAGAATTCGAAATCCTTCTAACATGAGCAATGACTTTCTGATTCTGAACTTCAGCCCATCTAAGCAGTTTCTTTCTGCTGTATGGCAACGGCCTGTAAGCAGCCAAGAATACCGCCATGGTATACGGACCATAGCTGTTTGCATTAATACATTAAAGGCACAATATGTTATTACAGATGTATCTGCCATAGGTGCACCTAGTTTAAAAGACCAACATTGTACTGCAGAATTTTTGGAAAAAGCATTGTCTAATACCTCATTAAAACGAAGTGCAAGAGTGCTGTCGCAAACAAAAGAGCAATGGGAGGCTTATGAACGTGTTCTGAAAAAATCAGCAGAACAACCTTATGAGATAAATGAGTTTTCTACGTATAGTGATGCACTTTTATGGATACTTGGCAGCCCCTCACAACCAGATGACATGCGCCACATACCAATGCCTGGTAGTACAAGCGAGTTGCGCAGGCTGTTAAACAGTAACATACTTGCACAAATAGTTAGTGCTAAAGGCGCAGAAGCTATTACAAACAGCAAAAGTATACTTCTATATCAAACAGACTTTGTTACGATTAGTCTAAACCAGGATATAAGCCTGTTAAGCTTGAAGTGGTTACGATCCGTGGACAGCCATGAATACAGGTTAGGTATACAAAAGGGAATACAGGCACTTGTAAAGCATCAGCCTAAAAAGATGATGATTAATAATCAGCGACTTGGAGTTCCTTCATTAAATGATCAGAAATGGCTTTTGGATGTTGCCACGGAAACGCTTAGGAGTTGTATACTTACCAAAATCGCTGTAGTAAACTCTGTTGATGCAATGCAGCAACTGGCTTTGGAGCAAGTGGGAACAAAGATCAGGAACTCCTGTATCGATTATCAGTCATATTATTTTTATAGCGAGGAAGAAGCGCTGGAGTGGCTTACGGCAGCTGATACTGTTAATTACGTAGCCAAGAGTATCCCTAATTAAGAAACTATACTTTAGCTTAGGTCAACCTAAAATTTAGTTAATCATGCAGCTGTAGCACCATGTAAAGTATACTTTTACTGGAGACGAACTGCCGCATTATTGATAGTTAGGAAGCATGAATCACCTTTCCTCAAACAACAGTATAACTTTAAGTGAAGCTTTTTTAAGTCTACCTTTTAATATACACTTTACTTAAATTGGAGTAGCATGTTTATACTATTTCTTTACGTACATGTAGTAGAGCATGTAAGCCAAACCATACAAGGCTAATACAGTTATGATTACAAGGCGTTCCATTGCTTTAATTTACTCTAATCTGCTCTTAATTGAGTTATGATAACTACACAAATTATACTTTGGAAAGTGAGTAAAATAAACCGGGGCTTTAGCGCCCCAGTTTACCATCAGTGATTAGTTTATCTGAATCTTTTTCTTTGGTTTTTGCTGCTCCTGTGTCTTCGGCACGTTCAAGCTTAATATTCCATCTTCGTAACGAGCTTTTATGTCTTCAGGCTTCACGTTATCTGGCAGGTTAAAGGAACGGCTGAAGGAACTGTAGTTATATTCACGCCTTCTGTAGTTATCCTTCTCTTCAGACTTATCCTCTTCTCTCTGGCAGCTGATGGTAAGCTTACCTTCTTCCATGTCAATGTTAAAGTCCTCTTTTCTCATACCTGGGGCAGCTACTTCTATTAAATATTCTTTATCCTTATCCCGAATGTTTATTGCAGGCATACTGTTACCCATTTGTCTACGCAGGTGCATAGGCATCAGGAAAAAGTCATTGTCGAACATGCGATCAATGTCTGTAAAGAAATCTGAGAAAACTGATCTTGTAGGTGTAGAACCCTCTCCCTCTCTTCTTGTTAAGTTTGCCATCTTTTTACGCTTTAGATTGATAGATAAACTGTTAATTCAAAAAAGCCCAAGTATATAACTTAAGTAATTCATATTTATATTTTACGAATCACAAAGCGGCATGTTAAGCGATGAGTAACTATTAACAACAAAAATGATAACTATCACCAAATTAATACCTTAAAATAGCTACAACACTAAGCAGCACTACTTTAGCAGAAAGGAAAATCTTATAACTATAATTTATTTGCTTGTTAATATATAGGTAAAGAGTCTTACCTGATTAAGCGCCTAACGGGAAGCTGAAAACAAAGCTTGTACCATCAGGAGTAATGCCGTTTAGCTGTACTGTGCGGCCCCGCGACACACCGATTGCTTTGCTCATGTCTACGAGGCTGTTAACCGCCACCCCATTTATGTTTGTAATAATGGTACCTTTCGGAATTCCAGCCATGTCAAAGAAACCTCCGTTCTGGACCTCCGTTACATACACTCCTGATCGTAAACCATACCGTTGCTTCACATTGTCTGGTACGGGCGCAAAAGTAGCTCCTAACCTGGCTTGTAAGCCCTTTTCGGCTGTTGCACTATCAGCAAGACTGCTTGCTTCCTCCCCTTTCAGTTCCACTTTTGCGTTTAGCTTTCTCCCGTCTCTGACAAATGTAAGCTGCACTTTATCGCCAGGGTTATGGCGTGCAATCCTTTCAGACAATTCAGCAGAAGAGGTAACCTTAACGCCATTTATACTTTGAATGATATCACCTTCTTTCAGTCCGGCGTCAGCTGCACCGCTTCCTGGCTGCAGGCCCAAAACGTAAACGCCTCTTACCGCAGCAGGGTCTATGCCGCGCTGCCTTAAAATCTGGTCTTCAACAGCCGGAGCCGGAAAACTGACGCCCAGATACCCACGCCTCACTTCTCCATACTTTCTAAAATCACTGACCACTTTTTGCATCAGGTTTACAGGTATAGCAAAGCCATAACCGGCATAACTACCGGTTTGCGAGGCAATGGCGGCATTAATTCCAATTAACTGACCACGCGCATTTACCAAGGCTCCTCCGCTGTTGCCCTGGTTTATGGCTGCATCGGTTTGTATAAAGGATTCTATCGCAGTGTTGGTGCCACTAAGTTGGTTTGCATCGCCGTACATGTTCTGGCTGGGGCGGTTTAGTATACCAATGCTCCTGCCTTTAGCACTTACAATTCCTGCGGTTACTGTGGTATTTAAAGACCAGGGGTAACCTACAGCTAACACCCACTCTCCTACCTGCACACTATCAGAATTACCCAAAGCCACAACTGGGAGGTTACTTGCATCTACCTTAAGTAAGGCCAGGTCTGTGCTCGGGTCTCTGCCCACAAGTTCTGCTTTAAAAACCCGCTTATCTTGCAGCGATACTTCTATAGCAGTGGCATTCTCTATTACATGGTTGTTTGTTACAATATACCCATCCTTAGATATGAGCACACCTGAGCCAGAACCGCGTACCTGCCCGGAGTTTTGCGGAATACCAAAGAGATCATATAGCGAATTTCCTCCACCTGCTCTACCAGTAAAAACAGTATTGATATGCACCACTGCTGGTGTTACACTTGCAGAGGCGCGTACAAAATCCGGGTAAGCAGCTGCGTATAAAGATGTGTTTGGCTTGTTGTTTAGGTTTACTAACTGGCCCTGCGAAGAAGCCTCTGTATTACTCCTGCTGTCAATGTACCTGTAGCCTGCTATGGCCAGAACTGCAGAAAGAACTGCGATCAGTATGGCATAGGTGGCGTTTTTCATCCCGCTAACGCTGCTAATTGAGTCAACATCCATTTTTAAAAAAGTATAACCTGGATTAAGATGATGTAAACCATTGTTATTTGCTACGGATATTCAAGTATTAATGGTAAACTTATTTTACGATTATCTGTACTGCTGCTGCTCTGTTAATGCTAGAATAATTCTTACTTTAATAATATGTATTCAGGTGTTATACTTTAATTTAAATAAGCACCTCCTAAGGTATTCTTCCGTATTGATAATTAATCAATACTTCACATCAGACTCATACCATCGCCTGCATATTAGCAGGGGCATTTCAATTCACCTACTCTACTATTACTAGAAATGTATTCTTCTTGAAGCAATTTGTTGCGCTGTTAACTTAAAATCATGCATCCTATGGAGAGAATTTTTGAAAATAAGGTAGCCATTGTAACCGGCGGTAGTTTTGGCATAGGCCGGGCAACAGCCATCATGTTTGCAGAACGCGGTGCCAAAGTAGCCATCGTGGATTGGATAGAAGACCATGAAGCGGTAAACGCCATTAAGGCAGAGGGTGGCGAGGCTATCTTCATTAAATGTGATGTTTCGAAAGAGGCAGAGGTAAGTCGTATGGTGGAGCAGACTGTAGACAAATTTGGCCGTTTAGATTATGCTTTTAACAATGCGGGTATCGAAGGTGCCTCTGCCCCTACGCATGAAGTGACAGAAGAGAACTTTGATAAAGTGATTGGAGTGAACCTAAAAGGTGTTTGGCTTTGCATGAAGTATGAAATCCAGCAAATGTTAATCCAAGGCAAAGGGGCCATTGTTAACTGTTCCTCTATTGCCGGCGTAATTGGATTTCCGGGCATACCGATTTATACTGCCTCTAAACATGCCGTAATCGGAATCACAAAAGCCGCTGCACTTGAAAATGCCCAGTCAGGTATTAGAGTTAATGCAGTATGCCCGGGAGCTATACAAACAGCCATGATAGACCGGTTTATGGAAAAAAACCGCACATCCAAAGAGGCAATGGTTAGCGGAGAGCCTATGGGCAGGTTCGGTGAGCCTGAAGAAATTTCAGAGGCAGCAATCTGGCTTTGTTCAGATGCCTCCTCGTTCACTACTGGTCAAGCTATGGTTGTTGATGGAGGATGGGTGGCCAGATAAGTGTTGCTGAATAAAAAAAGCTATTCAACTACTGAAGTGCTCGCCGGCTACAGTAAGCCTAAGACAAGAGTTCTGACAGCAGCCAGCTTCTGCACTGATAATTAGCCCCATATCCTCTGAACAAAAGGTAATGTAATTTAGTACTACTTCAGTGCCTTACAATGTGATTACTCATACTTTGTAAATTTATTCAAAGTCCCTCTGAAAACTTAACTGCTTTTAAACATGAGAAAAAACATTCTATTACAACTCTCTGGTATCGCAGCCATCAGCCTCTCTCTTTTGGTTGGCTTTAAAGCACCTGAAACAGCACAGCAGCACAGAACTGAAAACTTAAATAACGTGCAAACCAACAGCCTGGAAGGCGCGTGGCGTTTAACCGGTGCCACAGACGGTACTACAACTATTAAAATTGTGCAGGATGGCTTCTTTACTGTAGCGGTTTATGATCAGGAGAACAAGAGGTTTATCGGCACCTACGGCGGCACTTATACTTTATCCAATAACCAGCTCACCCAAAAGTATGAGTTTAATACTTTTGATTCTACACAGGTAGGTAACGCTGCAACCGGAAAATTTACACTTAAAAACAATACATGGCAGATCTCTGGCCTGGGCAGAAAAAACAAAGCAAATGAAAGCTGGGAAAGGCTAAGCAAACAGAACACTGCTTCTCCCTTGGCAGGAACCTGGCGCATTACTGGCCGCGAACGTAACGGTGAAATGAGCACCATGCAACAGGGAGCTCGCAAAACATTGAAAGTACTCTCCGACACACGGTTTCAGTGGATTGCCTTTAACTCCGAAACAGGAGAATTTTTTGGAACAGGTGGCGGAACGTATACAGCCAAAGACGGAAAGTATACAGAGAGTATTGAGTTCTTCTCCCGCGACTCCAGCCGTGTGGGCATGCAGTTAAGCTTTAACTATGAGGTAAAAGATGGCAGATGGCACCACACCGGCCAAAGCAGCACCGGCAATAAAATAAACGAGATTTGGGAACGCATAACTGCCAACTAATCTGACTATAAAGTATAACTGCAACAGCTTGTTTATTTTTATCTGAATGCAGAACTTTATAATGCAACTCAATATTTTGGAGCTGCAAACTAGCAACATAGACCCTAGCCCATGGCCGAAACATTAGAGCAACTGGTAATCACGAAGGCCTCCGGCGAACAAGTACTATTCTCAGAAGGTAAATTGATGCTGTCGCTGCGCAAGGCAGGTGCAAGCGAAGAAGTAATACAAGAGGTGCTAAGGCAGTTAGAACCTATGCTTTTTAAAGGCATCTCTACCAAAAAAATATACAAGCAAGCCTTTGCCATACTTAAAAAACTATCTAAAACTACTGCAGCCAGGTACAGCCTGAAGCAGGGCATCATGCAATTAGGCCCCTCCGGTTTCCCATTCGAAAAGTTTGTAGCCGAGCTGCTGAAAGCGCAGGGTTTTATCACAGAGATCGGCGTTTTTGTAGATGGCAGGTGCGTACGGCATGAGATAGACGTGGTGGCAGCCAAAGATGGTAAGCGCATCATGATCGAATGCAAATACCACAACATGCACCACAATAAATCCGATGTTAAAATTCCAATGTACATCCACTCCAGGTTCCGGGATGTGGAAAAAGTATGGCCATCGGAAAACGAATATGAAATACGCTTTCACCAGGTATGGGTGGTAACCAACACACGCTTTACAGAAGATGCCTTAAAGTATGCTTCCTGCTCCGACATGAAACTGGTAGGCTGGGATTATCCTTACAAAGGCGGCATCAAAGATATGGTGGACTCTTTTGAGTTATACCCGGTCACGTGCCTGACAACGCTTACAAAACATGAGAAAAGGCAGCTGCTGGAAATGAAAATTGTGCTCTGCAAAGAGTTACTGCGTAACGAGGTGCTACTGCGGCAGGCTGGCGTGCGGGAAAACAGGATTAAGAGTGTGCTACACGAGGTTAGAAGTTTATGCGGCTGATATGGAAGGTAACAACAGCAACGTACTTCGCCTGCGAAGGCTTGGCATCGATACACACACAGAGCACATCATTTTTATGCGCTCCGACTCGTCAGTTTGTATTTCAGAAGGATTCACTGCTAACACCAGGGTGTATGTACACTATAGCACCAAAAGCATCATCGCAACGCTTAACGTCATTACCTCTGAATTGATAGAGGTTGGTGAGGCGGCCCTCTCCGAAGCTGCTTTCAGGAGCTTGAACGCGGCTGAAGGTGAGCTTATATCGGTAACACACATGCAGCCGATCATCTCCTTTAGCGATGTGCGGGCCAAGATGTTTGGAAAGAAATTTAATAACGAAGCCATACAGCGTGTGATATCTGATGTAAACCGAGGGCTTTACTCTAAATTAGAGATCGCAGCCTTTGTTACAGTTTGCTCCGGCGACAATCTGGCCCTGGACGAAGTAATTTACCTCACCAAAGCTATGATCAGTTCAGGTGCTACGTTGGATTGGGAGGTGCCATTGGTTATGGATAAACACTGTGTAGGCGGCTTGCCCGGCAACCGTACCACGCCCATTATTGTGCCCATCGTAGCTGCTGCCGGCCTCATTATTCCTAAAACCTCATCCAGGGCAATTACCTCGCCAGCTGGTACCGCAGACGTAATCGAAACCATGACGCCTGTAGACCTCACCCTGGAGCAGATAATGGATGTGGTGCGCAAAGAAGGTGGTTGTATGGCCTGGGGCGGGGCTGTAAAGCTGAGTCCGGTGGATGATGTGATTATATCCGTAGAAAAGGCCCTGGACATAGACAGCGCCGGGCAAATGATCGCCTCTGTACTATCTAAAAAAGCCGCAGCCGGATCAACGCACGTGGTCATCGACATACCGGTTGGCGCAACAGCCAAAGTACGATCCAAAGAAGAGGCTTTTCTACTGGAATATTACCTCAGGGCTGTAGGGCTTTCGATTGGAATGAGTGTTGAGGTGCTGATAACAGACGGCTCGCAGCCTGTTGGCCGGGGTATTGGCCCTGCGCTCGAAGCATTGGATGTGCTGGCCGTGCTTCGCAACGAGCCGGCAGCCCCTGCAGATCTTAAAGAACGGTCCGTGCAACTGGCAGGACTTATACTTGAAAGAGCCGGTGCCGCACCAAACGGCAAGGGTGCCGAGCGTGCGCTGAACATACTGGAAAGCGGACAGGCATTAACTAAATTTTATAGCATTTGTGAAGCACAGGGAGGCTTTAAAGAGCCTGCTCCTGCTCCTATTCAGCACGACATACTTGCCAGTACAAGCGGGATAGTACACTCGGTAGATAACCGGAAACTGGCGAAAATAGCTAAGCTGGCTGGGGCACCCAAATCACCGGGAGCCGGCGTGCTTTTTAAATCACCAATCGGCAAGTATGTTCAGAAGGGTGAGCCTCTTTTCACGATCTACACAGCATCGCAGGGCGAGCTAAGTTATGCCCTTACGTTTCTTCACAGTGCGCAACACCCTGTAGAACTTGTCGCAACATGAAAACCATAGTTTTTGGCCTGCCCGGGAATGAAGCTCTATCCCAATCGCTGGCTGCTATTCTTAAATCTGAAACAGGCGCGGTAACAGTAAGGTACTTTCCGGATGGAGAGAGTTATGTGCGTATACTTTCGGATGTACGGCAAAAGCAGGTTATACTTGTATGCACCCTACACCAACCGGATGCAAAGTTGTTGCCGCTATATTTCCTGGCAAGAACAGCTAGAGAATTGGGTGCAGCACACATCACGCTGGTTGCTCCCTACCTGGCTTACATGCGGCAGGATAAGCAGTTTAACGAAGGAGAGGCCGTAACAGCACGCTACTTTGCAGACCTGCTCTCTGGTTTAGTAGATAAGCTAATTACCATAGACCCACACCTGCACCGGTTCAGGCACATGCAGGAACTTTATACTATTCCGGCCATTGCCTTGCACGCAGCACCCCTACTTGCCAACTGGTTAAAAAAGCACGTGCCGCAGCCGTTGCTGATTGGTCCTGACGAAGAAAGCTTGCAATGGGTAAAAGAAGTGGCTACCCTGGCGGAGGCTCCTTACCTGGTGCTTACCAAAACAAGGTTAGGCGACCGAGAAGTACAGGTAACTCAACCGGAAATGGCAGCTTATCAAAAACATACACCTGTACTTGTTGATGATATCATATCTACAGCCAGAACCATGATTGAAACGGTGCAGCACCTGAAGCGGCTAACGCCACAGTCGCCTGTTTGTATAGGCGTGCATGCCGTTTTTGCAGCGGGAGCCCACGAGGAACTGCTACAGGCCGGAGCTGGAACCATTATTACCTGCAATACCATTGTGCATCTTTCCAACGGCATTACCACAGATAGGCTTCTGGCTGAGGCTATACTTTCGCAAGTATGAGTATTCAGGATTTTATACTTTGTTTATTTTTCTCTGCCTGCACCATATTCTCCATTCCCCTAAAAAAGGCATCCGGGTTAAAGGAGATACTATTAATGCCATGTTCAACCAAAAATGCTGCATATTTTGGATAGTCGCTGGGTGCCTGTCCGCAAAGGCCGGTTTTAGTGCCTGTGGCTTTTGCTTTTTCAAGCGTCATCACGATGAGTTGCTGTACGGCTGCATCAAACGGCGAGAAGATATCGCTCAGCAATCCGGAATCACGATCTGCACCTAAGGTAAGCTGCGTCAGGTCGTTGGAGCCGATAGAGAAGCCGTCGAAATGTTCTGCAAAGTCTTCTGCCAGTAAGGCATTGCTGGGTATCTCCACCATCACGTAAATTTCCAGCCCATTATCGCCGCGCTTTAGACCATAGTCTTCCATTAAACCAATTACTTTCTTGCCTTCGTCTACTGTTCTGCAGAAGGGTATCATCAGCTTCACGTTGGTAAGGCCCATTTCTTCCCGCACCTTTTTCATAGCACGGCACTCCAGTTCAAAGCCTTCCTGGTACAGCGGGTGGTAGTAACGTGATGCCCCTCTCAGGCCTATCATCGGGTTCGCTTCTTCGGGTTCAAATTTCCTGCCCCCAATCAGATTAGCGTACTCATTCGACTTGAAATCACTCATGCGAACGATCACATCCTTTGGGTAAAATGCGGCGGCAATAATGGCTGTAGCCTCGGCCAGCTTATCGACAAAGTAACCCTCTTTGTTCTGGTAATGGTGCGTAAGCTGTTCTATTTTTTCCCTTGCCTGCTCGTCCTCCACCTTATCAAAATGCTTTAGGGCCATGGGGTGTATCTGTATGGAGTTGTTGATGATGAACTCCATGCGCATCAATCCTACCCCATCGTTTGGTAGAAAAGAATATTTAAAAGCCTGCTCCGGATCGCCAAGTATAAGCATGGCTTTGGTTTGTGGTTTTTCGAGTTTGCTTAGGTCTGTTTTCTGCTCGTCCCATTGCAGCTTCCCTTCATACACGTAACCAGTTTCACCTCCGGCTGTTGATATGGTTACCTCCTGCCCGTCCTGTATGGTTTTGGTGGCATCGTTTGTACCCAGCACGGCCACGGCTCCCACCTCTCTGGCTACAATGGCTGCATGGCTGGTGCGGCCTCCCTGCTCAGTCACAATGGCTACTGCTTTTTTCAGAATTGGGTCCCAATCGGGATCTGTTTTACGGGTAACAAGTACCTCTCCTTCCTGTAGCTTATCAATCTCTTTGGGTGAGTGTAGGATACGCGCCACCCCGGACACAATACGGTTGCTGAGGCCAATGCCGGAGCTAAGTACTTTGCCTTCCTCTTTCAAAGTATACTCCGTGAAAAACGCTTGCTCTTTATGTTGGCTCTGCACCGTTTCCGGCCTTGCCTGCACAATAAACAATTCTTGTGTGAGGCCATCTTTTGCCCACTCAATATCCATGGGTTTATCATAGTGCTCTTCTATTCGTTTTCCCCATTTTGCCAGCTGCACTACCTCCTCATCCTGCAGTACAAACTGTTCCTGCATGTTTGGTGGTGTTTCTTGGTTGATAATGGCATCCGTTGGGCTTTGCAGCTCACCTTCCTTCTTATCGGCATACACCATTGTTTTAGCTTTGCTGCCGAGCTTGTGCGAAATGATGGGTTGCTTCGCCTTGTCGAGCATCGATTTAAAAACCACAAACTCATCGGTATTAACTGCGCCCTGCACAATGTTTTCGCCTAGCCCCCAGGACCCTGAAATCACTACCACATTCTCAAAACCTGTATCCGGGTCTAAAGTAAACATCACACCAGAGCAAGCTTTGTCAGATCGTACCATAGTTTGTACGCCCACAGAAAGCGCCACCTGCATGTGCTCAAAACCATTATCTACCCTATATTTAATAGCCCGATCTGTAAACAGGGAAGCGTAACTATGGTGGCATGCTTTGTACAGGTTGTTAAGGCCGCTTACATTCAGGTACGTCTCCAGCTGGCCGGCAAAACTGGCAGTGGGAAGGTCTTCGGCAGTGGCGCTACTCCTAACTGCCAGTGATATCTCCTTCCCATACTCTGCTTTCAGGTAATTGTAGCCTTCTCCTATTGCCTGCCTTACCTCATCCGGAAATTTAGAAGAAAGTATAAGCTCTCTTGCTTTGTTACCTACCTTGTTTAAGTTACTAAACTGCTCTTTATCTAACTCGTCTAAAATATCTGTTAGCTGCTGCATCAGGTTGTTCTGCTCCAGAAAGTACCAATAAGCCTCTGCTGTGGTGGCAAAACCATCCGGCACTTTTATTCCTTCCGGGTTTAGTTGGTTATACATTTCGCCCAGTGAGGCATTCTTGCCTCCTACCTGGTTCAGGTCTTGGTAACTAATGTCTTTAAAGAGCTTAATGTATGTTGCCATGACGGGAAATTAAAAGTAGAAGAAGAATTAAAAAGGCTATGGCACGGGTGAGGCTAAAGATGTGTAGAACGGGTACTCGATGTGGTTAAAGCAAAGCTTTTTCTGACTGTAAATGCTGTTAATGGCATTATACAATTTTAATAACGAGCATTACTAATACGGGTTACTGATATAGATTAGTAAAGCATGGTAATAACAGCTAACGTGCACTGCACTAAACTAAATCTTACTTACGAGATGTAAAGTATAAACCTCAGGTACTGTACTCCTGCTGCCGCTTGATCATATCTATCACTAACCCGGACCAGGTAAAACCTCTGCTCCGTGGCCTGAGCCGGTAGTCCCGAATCACGTCTTGGACCTATATAAGCTTGCCCAGATTTTCCTAAAAATCAGCTGTACCTTAACCATGAGAACTTGTCTTCGTTAGTCTAAAAATGAACTATGCATACCTTGTAATTGGCATCCTGCTTTTCTTACTTATAGTTGTAGACATTATTAAAACTACTTTTACTTCAAAAGGAGGAGGCCCTCTGACGACCTTACTCTCCCATAGTATCTGGAGGGTATTTTTTATACTTTCAGGTAAAAAGGGTACCTCTACCTTACTCTCTTATGCAGGTACAGCCATACTTATAGCAGTGCTTTTGTCTTGGGTGGCAGGCATGTGGGTTGGCCTGTTGCTCATGCTGCTGTCAGATCCGGGTTCTGTGGTGACTAGTACGACACGGGAAAGCACAGACTTTCTGGAGAAATTATACTATGCAGGCTTTACTTTATCTACACTTGGCGTCGGGGATTACAATGCATCCAACAATACCTGGCGTGTTGTTACGAGTGTGGCCGCATTCTCCGGACTTGCTTTTATTACGGCCTCTATTACTTATTTTGTGCCGGTACTACAGGCGGTGGGGCTGCAGAGTAAACTTAGCCTTTATATACACAGCATGGGCACCACTCCGCAAAAAATTTTAAAAAACGGCTGGAATGGCGAAGACTTATCTTGCTTTTCAGAGAATGTAGCGGATGTTTGCCAGATGCTGATGCAGCACATCATGCACCATCACTCCTATCCTGTTATACATTACTTTAACAACAATTTGCCTAAGCTGGCTATTTCACCGGCTATCGTATTGCTGGCAGAAGTATACCATCTGCTAAAGTATGCCATTCCTCCACAAAAAAGTATAGACAAGATTAAGATGACAATGCTTGAAACCACCATCGACTCTTATCTGGAAGTGATAAAAAGTGGTTTTCTGGATAGTAGCAATCCATCAACAACTGCTCCTATTCCCGACCTACAGCAACTCAGAACAGAAGGAATTCCGCTGCAAGATGAGGTGAGTTTTAAAAACGCATTACAGCAGGAAGTACATGAACGCAGAAAGCTCCTCACGCTCATGCTTGAAACCGATGGCTGGTCGTGGGAACAGGTTTACGGAAAAGTATAATCTATACTTTCAGATGCTCTAATTTGCCTTTAGCGTTCGCTTTCCGGATTTACGTACGGTTGGTGAAGAAACAAAGTATAGCACGAAACCTGAAAGTATGGTAAACAGGCCAAAAATAGAGAAGGCTTTCAGGAGTAAGTTACCAAAGTTATCTCTGCCCTGGTAGTCCATGGTATGCAACATCCAGAGGAAATCAAACACGCGCCATTGGTTATGGCGGATGGCCTGAAAAGTACCCAGCTCCGCAGAAACATATACTGTGCAGTTGTCGGGTTGGCTAAAAGTTATAGCCCATGCTGGCAGTGGTTTTTCACGGTATTCATGGTGCAATTCCACTTCAGTCAAGTATTCTACTTTAACTATTTTAATCGGGTCCTTTACCTGGCTTTTAGCAACTTCAACGGCTTGCTTTTCTGTAAGAGCTGGTATAAAACTACCGGTTTCGGCGTTTGCCAGTTGCACTTTTAAATTAGAAGTATGGCCGCCGCCATGCTCTCCTGCGCCATTTGCTGCATGTGCTGTTTCTGCAGTAAAATAACGCACCTGGTATGCCGGTGTGCGTATTATATCTATAAGTTGTATTGAGTGTACAGAGTCGACCTGCGCTTTGGCATTAAGCTGCTCCAGCACTACTTGTGGCGAAACCATGGGCATGGAAGCAGAAAAGTGTTTCTTCTCTTTGCGGAGATGATCCCCGTGTACATCGTCTATATCATTCCAGCTAAAGTACAGGCCGCCGATGGTCCAGAAAAGAAACTGAACGCCAAGTATGAGCCCCAGGTAGCGGTGCGATTTACGGATGTAGTAGTGTTTACTTTTTAGCTTCATAAAGCCAAGTTAAGTATAAAATCAAAACCCATTGATAATGATCTTAGCTATACTGCAACACCAGTTGGTAATACCGTTAGTTTAAAACTATGTGTAACGTAACTGCAAAAGTTGTATCTGCTTGTTCTGCTTCAACATTAACCGAAAGATGGTCATAAAATACAAACCGTTTCCCTACAACCGTAATGCCAGACTGGTTTAGTGGTTGGCTATAGATTGTGATATCTTTTTCATCTATAACATTCAGTTTAAGACCTTGGCTGTCGCTACTATATAAGTCTACTTTCTTTATCTCCAGGCTGCGGGTCTGGCTGCTTCCTTCAACCCTGAAGGTGGTATTAAATTGATTAAGTTCTATTGTTTTCATAATGATATTAATAAAGTTAAAGCTTCATGTAACATAGTACGTTTAAACACCTTAATTAAAATTATTATAAATAATAAAAATAAAGTCAAATTAAATTAACTGTCTTAGTTTAAAATAGTTTAATCATATAGTAAGCTTTGGCTTGCGCTGCTTCTGATGTAGCTATTTAAAGAGGATGCCTATGCTGAACAGGATCATTTCCTTTTCAATTCATAATAAGCTCATCGTCGGGCTTTTCGTGATAGGGCTAGTTATTATGGGCATTTACAACGTAATGCGGCTGCCCATCGATGCCGTTCCTGACATAACAGACAACCAGGTACAGGTAATCACGGTGGCCCCCTCCCTAGGTGCACCGGATATAGAGCGTCTCGTTACATTCCCAGTAGAGCAGGCCAACAGCAACATACCTGGCATAAAGGAGATCCGCAGCTTCTCCAGGTTTGGCCTTTCGCTGGTAACTATTGTTTTTGAGGACGGGGTAGATGTGTACTGGGCCCGGCAACAGGTGGCTGAACGGCTGCAAATCGTGCAACAACAGATACCCGAGGGCGTAGGAGTGCCTGAACTTGGGCCTGTAACTACCGGGCTGGGCGAAATTTACCAGTATGTGGTAAGGCCAAAAGACGGCTACGAGGATAAGTACAGCGCCATGGAGCTGCGTACCATCCAGGACTGGATCGTAAGGCGCCAGCTGCTGGGTGTACCCGGAGTGGCCGATGTGAGTAGTTTTGGCGGCTACCTGAAACAGTATGAAATAGCTATAAACCCTTCGCGGCTTAAATCCTACGGCCTTACCATAACAGATGTATTCACAGCGCTGGAAAACAATAATCAAAACACCGGCGGATCATACATCGATAAAGGCGATGTGGTACTTTTTATCCGGAGCGAGGGCCTGCTGGGCAGCATCAACGATATCCGGAACATAGCCATCCGGAATACGGAAAATGGTACGCCCCTTTACCTGCGCGATGTAGCAGAGACAAACTATGGCCATGCAACACGATTCGGCGCCATGACTTACAATGACCAGGGCGAGGTAGCAGGTGCCGTGGTGATGATGCTGAAAGGAGCCAACAGTAACGAAGTCATAAAGGACGTTAAGGCGCGCATTGCCCAGATACAGGAGTCGCTGCCGGAAGGTGTGATGATAGAGCCTTTCCTGGATCGCACCAAAATGGTGAACAACGCAATAAAGACTGTGCAGAAAAACCTGATGGAGGGCGCCCTGATCGTAGTGTTTGTACTGGTGCTGTTCCTGGGCAACCTCAGGGCGGGCTTTATTGTGGCATCTGTTATTCCGCTTTCCATGCTGTTTGCCTTTACCATGATGAACCTGTTTGGTGTTAGCGGTAACCTGATGAGCCTCGGTGCGCTGGATTTTGGTTTGATCGTAGACGGTGCCGTGATCATTGTGGAGGCGGTGCTTCATACTTTCCATTACAACAAACAATTTGCTGCCACCAACAGAATAGACCAGGCACAAATGGATGATACGGTAAAACAGTCGGCAAGCCGTATGATGAACAGCGCCATCTTCGGACAGATCATCATCCTGATCGTGTACCTCCCCATACTTACCCTGCAGGGCATAGAAGGCAAAATGTTCAGGCCAATGGCGCAGACTGTTTCTTTTGCACTGATCGGTGCGGCTATACTTTCGCTTACCTATGTACCAATGATGAGTGCGCTGTTCCTGAGCAAGAAGATAAGCCACAAACCTACTATATCTGACCGGATGATGGCAAGACTGGAAAACTTTTATCAGAAGCATCTGCAGCGCGTGCTGGAGTTTCCGAAAACTGTGATTACAGCAGCCGTTCTGCTCTTTGCCAGCGCCATGCTGGTGCTGTTATCGCTTGGCGGGGAATTTATCCCTGCCCTGGAAGAAGGTGATTTTGCCGTAGACACCCGCGTGCTGACGGGCAGCAACCTGAACACAACCATCAGAGCCACACAACAGGCCTCTGGTATATTGTTGGAACGCTTTCCGGAAGTAGAAAAAATAGTGACAAAGATCGGCTCCGGGGAGATACCCACTGACCCTATGCCCATAGAAGCCAGCGACATGATGGTGATCCTGAAACCGAAGGCAGAATGGACCTCAGCTACTACTTTTAACGAACTGGCAGAGAAAATGGGGGATGCCCTGCAGGACGTACCCGGAATAACAGCCGGCTTCCAGTACCCGGTACAGATGCGCTTTAACGAACTCATGACTGGTGCGCGGCAGGATGTGGTGTGTAAAATATTCGGGGAAGACCTGGATACTTTGGCTTATTACGCACAGCGGCTCGGCGCACTGGCACACAGCGTGGATGGTGCCGCAGATTTGTATGTTGAAACAGTTACCGGCATGCCGCAGATCGTGATAAAGTATAACCATGCAGCCATAGCCCGCCACGGAACAAATATCGCCGATATTAACCGGACCGTTAACGCTGCTTTTGCAGGTGTAGCCAGTGGTCTGGTATTTGAAGGCGAACGACGCTTTGAACTGGTGGTACGCATGCAGGGTGAACTACGACAGAACCTGACCGATGTGCAGGCACTACAGGTGCCCACTCCTGCCGGGCAGGTGCCGTTATACTTGCTGGCAGATGTACAGCTGCAGGAAGGGCCATACCAGATACAGCGCGAGGATGCCAAACGGCGCATTGTGGTAGGCTTTAACGTGCGCGGCCGGGATGTGCAAAGCATTGTGGGGGAGCTACAGCAGAAAGTACAGCAGCAATTAACCTTGCCTCCCGGTTATTACATTGTGTATGGCGGCGCCTTCCAAAACCTGGAGGCTGCACGCAGGCAGCTGACTGTAGCAGTACCTGTTTCGCTGACACTTATTTTCCTGCTGTTATACTTCGCCTTTCACTCGGTGCGGTATGGCTTGCTGATTTATTCGGCCATACCATTATCAGCCATTGGGGGTATTTATGCGCTTTGGCTGCGAGGTATGCCTTTTAGTATATCAGCAGGTGTGGGCTTTATAGCTTTGTTTGGCGTTGCTGTGCTAAACGGCATTGTAATGATCGCGGAATTTAACCGCCTGCGGCTTGCCGGAGGAATGACGATAAAAGAAATTGTACTGCAAGGTACAAAAACCAGGTTACGCCCGGTGCTGATGACGGCAAGCGTAGCAAGTATGGGATTTCTGCCGATGGCTTTAAGTATGGGCGCCGGTGCCGAAGTGCAGCGTCCGTTGGCCACGGTGGTAATTGGCGGTTTGATCGTAGCCACGCTGCTTACGCTGTTTGTACTTCCGTCGCTTTACATACTATTTGAGAGAGGAGCCCATCACAAAAGTAGCCCCGGCGTACTATCAGCCGGTACAGTTGCAGTTCTGTTGCTCTGTTTGCTACTGCCATTGCACACATCCGCACAGCAGACAAATAAACCACTACCTATAACACTAGAGTCTGCAATTCTAAAGGCACAGAAACAAAACATCGAACTCCGGAACGAGCAGTTACAAACTGATGGATTGCAAAAGCTGCGCGGCACTGTACTGGATTTACCGCAAACCTCTGTTGCACTTGAATATGGCCAGATTAACAGTGCCTATAAAGACACGCGCCTGAATGTTTCACAAAGTGTAAAGTTCCCGACGGTATACATGAGGCAGATGAGCCTGCTAAATAATGAATGGCAGCAAGGTATACTTCGAACTGAGCTAGTAGCGTATGAACTGCGATGGCAGGTAACACAAGTATACTTTGAGCTACTGTATGCAAAGGAGAAACAAAAGCTGTTGTTCCGCACTGATAGCCTGTTTGCTGCATTTCAGCGCAACGCTGAACTCCGCTTCGCAAAAGGGGCTAGTAACATACTCGAAAAAAGCACCGCCCAGACACAACGCGGACAGGTAAGCCTTCACTTAAGGCAAAATCAGCAACTGATGGCAGAACTGCAACAACAGTTTAATATACTGCTTAACACTGATACACTATATTTCCCGGAAGCGCGTCCGCTAAAGATGGAGTCGCCGCTGAGAACAGATACTGCAGCACCGGAAACACATCCTTATCTCAAAATGCTACAGCAACAGCAGAAGGTAAACCAAGCCAGAACCAGCAAAGAAAAGGCCCTGCTCCTTCCCGACCTGATGATTGGCTATAACAACCAGAGTTTAAAAGGGGTGCAGAACATTGATGGCGTTGAGCGCAATTATACTACAGCTGACCGGTTTTCTTCTTTAGAACTGGGAGTAGGACTGCCCCTGTTTTTTGGAGCGCAACGGTCGCGGGTGCAGGCTGCCAGAATACAGGAACAAATGGCGCAGAA
Source organism: Pontibacter sp. H249 (assembly GCF_037892465.1). Classification (NCBI taxonomy): domain Bacteria; kingdom Pseudomonadati; phylum Bacteroidota; class Cytophagia; order Cytophagales; family Hymenobacteraceae; genus Pontibacter; species Pontibacter sp. H249. The sequence goes on from NZ_JBBKTR010000021.1 coordinate 51,872, forward strand.
CAGCTACAGGGCGGGGCGGTTGATGCTTACAACGGAGCTGCGCAGGGTGCTGCAACAGCACCAGCTGGCAATGGAGAACATTGCCTACTTTGAAAGTTCTGCGCTGCCAAACGCTGAGGTCATCATCAGGACAGCTAACGAACAGTTCAGAGAGGGAGACATAAATTACCTGGAGTGGGTGATGCTAATGAACCAGGCTATCATACTGCAAACTGATTATCTTGATGCTGTCAAAAATTACAACCAAACAGTTATACAGATACGCGCCTTAACCGGAAACAGGTAAGTTATGAAACGATTCTTCGTTATACTTCTAACAGCCACAGCCTCATTCCTGGCCAGTTGCGGTTCCGAAAAACCCGCAGAGGCTATAACAAAACAAAGTGCCTCAGAAAACAACCTGGTAGTGCTTACACCGGCGCAGATGAAGAATGCGGGGATAATGGTTGGTAAATCAGAACGTAAACCTATCGCTGACCTAGTGCAGGTAAATGGCATGATGGAGGCACCTCCCCAAAACCTTATCTCAGTGAGCGTGCCGCTCGGGGGGTACCTTAAAAAAACAGGCTTACTACCCGGCATGCACCTTAAAAAGGGCCAGTTTATGGCAGAACTTGAAGACCAGGGCTACATACAGCTTCAGCAGGATTACCTTACCGCCAAAGCACGGCTTTCTTACCTGGAGCAGGAATATAACCGCCAGCGCGACCTGAACCAGAGTAAGGCAACAAGTGATAAAGTATACCAGCAAACCCTGGCCGACTATCAAATTCAGCAAGTGCAGTTAAAGGCGCTGGCCGAAAGGTTACGCATGCTGGGTGTAAATCCTGGCAGCTTGACAGGTAAAACCCTAACACGCACCCTTCGCCTCTACTCTCCTATAGATGGGTATGTAACAAAGGTAAATGTAAACGTAGGAAAGTATGTAGTGCCTACCGATGTACTGTTTGAACTGGTAGATCCCAGCGACCTGCACCTGATGCTCACAGTTTTCGAAAAGGACCTTGATAAACTGGAAGTCGGCCAAAAGATAGTGGCGTACCGGGCAAGCCAACCTGAGAAAAAATATTCAGGCGAGATCATCTACATTGGCAAAGATGTAACCCGGGACAGGGCCGTAGAAGTACACTGTCACCTTCACACAAATGACAAATTGCTGGTGCCCGGCATGTTTATGAATGCAGAGATCGAGGTGCAAAGCCAGGATGCTTATACCTTACCAAACGATGCCATCGTGCGATACGGCAGTAAACAATATGTGTTTGTTGTACGGGACAGCAGCATTTTTGAGATGGTGGAAGCACAAACAGCAGGCTCTGAACAAGGCTACACGGCACTAATACCCGGATCCTCACTAAAGCCTGAAAGCCAGACATACGTTTTAAAAGGAGCTTATACTTTGTTAATGAAACTGAAGAATAAGGAAGAGGAAGAGTAAGTTGGTACCGACACAGAGTAGTCGTAACCGCATTTGCTCCCAAAGTTGTTTACCTGGAAGGTATGGTAAAGTTCAGGTCTGTACTGATAATAAATGCCTTCAGGCCGTCGCTTCGCCAGTAATTACCTGCCCGTAGTTCTATGCCCTTTAGCTGCGTAACCTTCTTTGAAAAAGGCAGTCCGAATCTGGTGATGCCCTGCAAAGGTGAATACCGGACCCCTAATCCCAGTTTATGGCTATTGATGCCGGCCAGGTCGTAATCTGAAGTATAGTAAGTGTCGGTGGAGCTGTGCTCTTTGTAGGGGGCAAAATATTCTGCCGCTGCCTGGGTGTGGTACCGATAGAACGGGTAAAACGAAAAGAATGGTCCGATCTTAACAGGAGTTTCCAGCTCCAGTGTATTAGCTGTCATTCCCCAGCTGTCAGTATAGAAACGGTAAAAGAAGCGCATTGTCAGGTAATCAGACGTATAGTAATTTAACCTAAGGCCAATGGGGTACTTCAAACGTGTGTCGGGCAGGCGCTCTATATCTGGTAGTTCCCGGTCTTTAAAGTATACCCTGTGAAAAGGTGTAGAGAGTAGCCCCGTCTGAAAAACAATATCAGTAGAAAGCGAAGCCTGCATCCTGCGGTTTATCACCTGTGAAAGTGTAGCAGACAGGCTATAGGATTGACGCCGCTTTGTGCTGAGCAACTCTCCATTGCCCCGTAGCTCCTCAGGGTAAATCAAGGACCAGGAATCAAAAAAAGCAAGTGCCCCCAAACTCAGTTCCCGGTTACCGTCAGAAGAGCTTTGTGCCCAGTTAGCTCCAACAGACACAGACTGGTAGTCATACTCTGTAGAACCGCCAACAGTGATCGCCTTGATTATTCTGCGGGCGTTGTTGCGCCGGCTCAGGCTCACGTTTAAATGGGTGCGTGTATCCGACTTAGAGGCAGAGGAGACATTATAATCAATTTTATCAGTTGAGGCAGAGGAATAAAAGTCCATACCAAAATTCACGTTCAGATTCGTTACCGTATCCAGCGGCACGTTTACAATGATGGTGGGCGTTACATCTGTTAGCTGCTCTGTACCCACGCCACCAGTTACCGGCGAATGGTCACCATCCTGGCTGTAGTAACTGCCCAGGATATTCACTTCAGCCGGAGAAAGCTCCCTTGCCCGGCGAGTCTTTGTGGCTGTTTTTGTTGTCTGGCCCATGGCAGTAGTAGCCACTGCGCAGGCCACTAGCATACCGATATACTTTAATTGCATCCGCATCCTCCTCCCATTTTACCGCCTGTAGCACCAGCTGCCCCTTCGCGGTACGATTCAAAGTTCATTTCAAAGCTCTGCACCTTGCGGGCACTCAGCTGCATTTCCTCCTCATTTAAATAGGATTTCTGGAAAGGCCTTACAGCCTCACAACTACTGAGTAATACTGATGCCGTGATACTTACAACAGCCAGCAGGATTTTTAATTGCGACTTCATAGTTTGTGCAGCTTATTACTTTGGTAAGGAATATACTTAATTCGTCATGTTGGCCGATGCCTGCCTGTTCTGGTAAAAATGCAGGTGCAGGTTACCGGACGTCAGCATTTCGTCTTTAACCGTTATCATCAGGCACTCCACCCCTTTCAATTGATTTACCAGATCCAATCCCTCCTCGGGGCCCAGCACAAACACAGCGGTAGCCAGTGCATCTGCCAGTTCTGCATCCGGGCAAATGATGGTTACGCTTTTTAAGCCGGACGCCGGATATCCTGTTCTTGGATCTATGATATGGGCATAGCGCTTGCCATTTATTTCAGCGTACTTTTCATAGTCGCCGGAGGTGACTACGGATGTTTCGTTGGCCGTAAGCCAGGAAAACACTTTGTCTTGCTCGGCGGGGTCAGCAATACCTACAAACCAGGGTTGCCCGTCAGGTTGGTTTCCCCAGGTGATCATATCGCCGGCGGCATTTACCACACCTGCCTTTACACCCTTTTTACGCATCACATCCCGCGCTTTGTTGGCAGCATAACCTTTCCCGATAGCCCCAAAACCGATCTTCATTTCCGGATCTTTTAAAAATATGCTTCGGTTCCTAGGGTCAAGTACAATGTTTTCAAATCCTATATGCGCAATAGAAGCGGCTACCTGTTCAGGAGAGGGCATCTGTTTCATGCTGCCATCAAACTTCCAGATTTTATAGGCCGCTGCAAACGAAATATCAAAGGCGCCACCTGTTAGTTTAGAGATTTTTATACTTCGGTAGATCAGATCATATAGCTCCTGGTCAACCTGCACAGGCATTGAGCCAGCTGCCCGGTTAATGGCACTTGTCTGACTCGTGGGCTGCCATTCTGAAATTAGTGCCTCTATGCGCTTTATCTCTTCCACTCCGGCATCTATCGCATTAGTGGCCTGTTGTTCGTTATCTGAAACAGCCACAAGCTCAAAGCGGGTCCCCATCAACAGCAGCACTTTTTTATGGGCTTTGGCTGCTGGTGTATCCTGTGCCAGCACCGCTACCTGCATCAGCAGCAATGCTATTAAAGGCAGTAGGCGAAAATTAGAAAGCATAACTACCTTACTTATGTAACAGCTCATCAAGATGCTTCACGTAAGCCTCCGGGCCGCCAGCCTTGTACCTGGTTTTACCGATCACGCTACCGTCCTCGTTTATCAAAACTACCAGCGGAAATTCCCCTTCTTTATTGTAAACCCCGGCCAGTTGTTCGTTGTGCTTCGTCTGCGCTGCCGGAAGCTGGTTTTTCTTAAACCTTGGGAAATCCAGCTCCAGCAGCACCAGGTTGTCTTTTGCATAATAGGCAAAGGCTTCTGTGCTCCAGACCTCTCTGCTGAGTAAAATGCAGGGCTTACACCAATCAGACCCGGAAAACACCATCAAAATGGGCTTATGTTCAGCTTTTGCCTGTTTCAAAGCTGCATCGTAGCTATGCAGCCAACTGTTATGTGTATCTGGGTTTTGTGCTTGCGCTGTAATAATTATGCCAGTAAAGCAAACAAAAAATAGCAGGAGGTAATTAATGCTTTTGGGATACATAGGAACAAACTTGAAAGTGTATACTGGCATCTATTATAATACACGAATCATGAGCGGAAAATTCATGTATTGAGATTAAATTTCTAGTAAGTCTGTTTCCTATAATTTAATTAAAGCAGGTTATACTTTTAGAAATATAACGCAATCAGACACCAAAAAATTGCAAAAAAACTAATTTTAAAAAACAAGCCTCAGCACCTCTTCTTGCTTCGAAGTCAGGTAATGGAGATAAACAAATAAAGTTAATCCTATGCAAGTATATTACCCAGGTAATCGTATCTGTAGTAAGAACATAACAAATAAGAAATATTGATTTCAGATTTACTCCTTGAGCCACGTCAAAGCTATAGTTCCTAAAAAGCCACGTCTATACTTACGCAGTAAAGCCAAACTTTAAACAAAGTATAATAGTAAATGAAGACGAACAGATCTACAGGTATAAACAGAGATGAAAACCATTGGTATAATCGTAGCCACTCACCCTGCATAAAACATTAAATAACCTGAACTATAAAACATGAAAAAATTACACACACTACTCATAGCAGCCATACTTCTGTGCACAGGGGTAACCTCCTGTAACCAAGCCGCTACAACGCAGGAAGAAACAAACGGAGCCACTGCTGAAGATCAGCCAACACAAGGTACCGCACAAACAGATTGCCAGCCACTGGAAACCCGTGAGGCGAACGTACCTGAGCAGAAACCAACTTTCGAAGGGCAGACACGTGCCTGCGGTATCACAACTGATGCTGGATTTGATGTGGTAGTTCTTACAAAAGAACTGGATACACCCTGGGCTGTAGAACCACTACCCAACGGTGATTTTCTTGTAACTGAGAAAGGTGGCCAAATGCGAATTGTCACAGCTTCTGGTCAGGTTGGCCAACCAATTAGTGGTGTACCAAAAGTAGTTTCCCGTGGGCAGGGTGGCTTATTAGATGTTGCATTAAGCCCAAATTTTTCATCTGACAGAACCATATTCTGGAGCTTTTCTGAGCCACGAAGTAACGGCAACGCCACCAGTGTGGCACGCGGGGTATTATCAGAAGATCGCAGAAGCTTAAGTCAGGTTAAGGTTATCTTCCAGGCGAAACCTGCCTATGATGGTGATAAGCACTTTGGCTCAAGGCTTGCTTTTGCACCAGACGGTATGCTCTTTATTACACTCGGTGAACGTTCCGATATAGAGATCAGGCCACAGGCACAGCAAATGGACAGCCACATGGGAAAAATAATCCGCATTGCACCTGATGGCAGTGTACCGAAAGATAATCCTTTTATAAACCAATCTGGAGCTTTGCCTGAGATTTGGTCTGTGGGCCACCGCAATGTGCAATCCTCTGCTTTTGACAGTGAGGGTAATTTATGGGTTGTAGACCATGGGCCAAGAGGAGGCGACGAAGTGAACATTATTGAAAAGGGCAAAAACTACGGCTGGCCAATTGTTACTTATGGAGAAGAGTACTCAGGCAGACCTATTCCAAACTCAGTAACTACAAAAGAAGGCTTCGTAGATCCTGTATACTATTGGGATCCGGTAATTGCGCCATCCGGCGCACAATTTTATACCGGCGATGCGTTTCCGGAATGGCGCGGCAACTTATTTATAGGTGGCCTCAAGGATAAGGTACTGGTACGACTGCGAATAGAGAACAACCGCGTAACTGGAGAAGAACATTTGTTAGAAGACCGTAATCAACGCATAAGAGATGTGCGCCAGGGGCCAGACGGCGCCCTCTACGTTGTTACCGATCAATCTAACGGAGAGCTTTTGAAGATCACGCCAAAAAGATAAAACCAGTATGTACTGCATCACAAATATGTTAATCTGCATACGCAGTAATCATTTAAAACTAAGAAGGCCTCTGAAAATTCAGAGGCCTTCTTGATTAATGTAGATTAGAGGTAGTTTTATACTTTGTCAGATTAGTTTCCTTTTCTGTTTAACTCTTCTAGGTTTTTTCTGCCGCGCTCATCAATTTTCTGACCTTAACTGAATCTGTAGCGTAGCATTACGTTTACACTACGTTGTCTGAAGTATTGGTCAAAGTTGTTCACGTTGCCTATGGTGAATAAGGTAGTAGGTATTTCAGCATCAATAATGTGAATCGCTGCAATTACATACTGCACCAGCTGATAGTTGAATACAAGATTATAAGTTTTCTTGAACACCTGCGTTAAACCAAAGGCATGTGTGCATTGTGGCCTTAGGCCCGGCTTACCCAGGCAGTACGTATAGGAGTAGCAGTTGGCGAAGAATGGGTTTAACTGCCGGTAATTAGGGCGCTGATGAAAGGTGTACTGGTTAAGAGTTGTGCTATAGCAAAACACCCTCCAGACATCAAGTGCTAGAGGGTGTTTTCAAATATTATTTAAAAGTAAAAAGTATACTACTTGCCGCTAACTGCCTGTGTAGCCGCATTGGCAACAAGTTTTACATCAAGTGTAAATGTGTCGTAAATAATCTTATCCGCAGCAGTACCAACTAGGCTAGAGCGGTATTTGATATCATACTTTGTTCTGTCTACTTTGATAGCGGCAGTTGCTTCTGCTGTTTTACCAGATACTTTTACAATAGCCGGAAACGTAATTGGGTGGGTAATGCCTTTGATGGTAAGGTCGCCGGTGATGGTGTAGTTGGCCTCTCCTGCTTTTGATTTCGCAAGTGGGCTTGCTTTTGTTATCTTAAAAGAGGAAGTTCCATACTTTTCTACCGAGAAAAAATCATCGGATTTTAAGTGGTCTGTCAGTCTCTTGTTAGATTCTGCCCTGGTAATATCCTCTACTACAATAGAGGCCATATCAATGGCAAAATCGCCACCAACCAACTTGTTACCATTTACCTGAAGCGTACCACCAGAAAGCTTGATATTGCCATAATGCTCTCCTCCTACCTTCTTGGCATTCCACTTCATGGTACTGCTTTCGGTGTTTACATTAAGCGTAGTTGCTGCCACTACATTTTCTGTGGTACCTACAGCTTTATTACACAAGGTTGTGGCACCAGTTGTTACTAGCATCGTGGCCAAAGCCAGCGTGCTTACCAGTACAGGATACTTTTTCATAGAGATTGCCAAGAAGTTTTTTAGATGTTTAAAGTTTAGCTAAAGTATGCTATTTCAGTGAATTAAAAGTATACTTAATTTAAAATAATTTACAACTTCAGTTCTGGCTCACCACCATCCATCTTAAAACGAATTGTAAGTTCAGAACCCATTCCTTCTTCCGTATCAAAAAATTTTTCCCTCGTTTTTTTCAACTATTCGCTTCACCATGTAAAGGCCTACACCACTGCCCTGCACGTGCGAATGCATCCGTTTAAATAACTTAAAAAAGAGTTTTTAAACGCTGTTACCTCTAAGCCATCTCGTCTTTAACCGAAAGTTTATTAAGATATCACTTAAGAAAGCAATTCATATAGCTTAACGCTGCAATGCTACAGCAAATCTTTCTTTTGATTAGATCAAAAGCTTACAAATTAATCGACTTCACACAGATAATATATTGCTCAACAAGACAGTCATGTTCATTATCATCTTTAATATCTATATAAAATAATTTTAAAATATTCTCACCAAGAACTTGTAATTTGCATCAAAATTCGATTCCATTTTACACTATTACAAGCCCTTAAAGCTTTCATGGCACTAGCCTCACTTTTACCAAAGCCTTCCGGCACTACAACCGGGAGCATAATCTTTTTATGTATAGTTTTATACTTCGTGCAGGCTTATGCTGCCATAGCGCAGGCACTGCCAAACCGTGAGTTTAGAGGAGTGTGGGTTGCAACTGTCAGCAACCTGGACTGGCCACAGCAAGGCGCCACTGCAGAAAACCAGAAAGCAGCACTGCGTACGCTCTTTGACAAAATAAAAGATGCGAACCTGAATGCAGTGTTTTTTCAGATTCGTACCGAAAGTGATGCCCTTTACAACTCCAGCAAAGAACCATGGTCAAGGTTCCTGACAGGCAAGCAAGGGGTAAATCCGGGGTACGACCCACTGGCTTTTGCTATTGAAGAAGCCCATAAAAGAGGCCTGGAACTGCATGCCTGGATTAACCCGTTCCGTGTAAATGCATCTACCTCCGCCAGTATCACTTATGCTGATAACCACGTTTCGAAATCTAAACCGGAATGGCTGCTAAGCTTTTCTACCGGCAAAAAAATATTGAACCCCGGCCTCCCGGAAGTAAGAACTTACATAGCCTCTATAGTAAAAGAAGTAGCAGATAACTATGCTGTTGACGGCATTCACTTTGATGATTACTTTTACCCTTACCCGGAAACAAACTTCACAGGAATTACCACAGAAGATGCGCAAACCTATAACCAGTACGGTGCTGGTTTTACAGATGTGAAGGCTTGGCGCCGACATAACGTGAATGAAACTATCCGGCTAGTGCACGAGGTACTGCAGAGCAGCAGGCCACAGGCACGCTTTGGGGTGAGCCCTTTCGGAATTTACAAAAATGGCACGCCAGCTGGCATCACGGGTATGGATGCTTACAATGCAATTTATGCAGACCCCATAAACTGGCTAGAAAACGGGCACATCGATTATCTTACGCCACAATTATACTGGCCAATTGGCGGCGCACAGGACTACCGTAAACTATTGGAATGGTGGTCTGATAAAACGTATGCCTCATCGCGCCACCTGTATGCCGGCCATGCCATTTATAAAACAACATACACTGAGCAGGAAACACTTAACCAGATTGAAATTAGCAGGCTTAACCGCCACAAAAACGCCCTGGGCGATGTGCTGTACAGAGCTGTTAATCTTAAAGACAATACCCTGAACATCTATACAAATTTAAAAAACAACACCTACCAATATCCCGCTGCCCCTCCTGCCATGCCCTGGAAAAACGGAGCTCAACCACTTGCACCCGAAAATTTGGCAGTAACTGTAAGCGAGGCTACCGGAGAGTATGTTATAAACTGGCAAAGAAACGCTGCCAGCACCAACCCTTTTAAACGTTACCTGGTTTATACTTCGGCTACTATGCCAGCAAGTATAACAGATATACCAGAAGGCGCTGTGAGGGCACTAGTAACAACAGAAACATTAACGATACCTGCCGCACAGGTTCCGCAACATGCTTCTTATTGGGTGGTAACTGAACTTAGCAACAGCAACGTAGAGAGTGCCCTGAGCAATGTCGTAACCACCGGCAACCTTACTGCGAGCACTAAACCGGTAAAAGAGAGCAATGAAGTTAAGGTGTATCCCAACCCAGCTGGCCGTACCCTTTACGTTGAGCTTACCCTGAAAAAGAGCTCTCTTGTAAGAATTGACTTCGTGTCTATGGACGGACGCATCAAACTACGACCAGTGCAGAAGCGATATGAAGCTGGCTCACATATAATTAGCATTAACAGAGAAAGATTGAACCCGGGTGTGTACGCCCTGATTGTTACCGCAGATCGCCAACGAACTGTCAAGAAAGTTATCTTAAAGTAAAAGTATAAAACATCAGCGGCCCAAAGTATAACCTTGGGGCCGCTGATGTTCTAAAAGCTGTATCTTATTTGTGACCCTCTTTACTCAAACCTCAGGTTCAGGATCGGGTTTACTCTGGCAGCCTTCAAGGCCTGGTAGCTGATAGTTAAGAAGGCAATAAACGCAGCAACTACTCCGGCTACCAAAAATGCCCAGAGCGGCATCTCAATACGATAGGCAAAATCCTGAAGCCATACGTGCATGGCATACCAAGCTAACGGAAAGGCTATAAGAGCCGCCACCACAACCAAAGCCAGGAATTCTTTGGAGAGCAACGCCACAATGGTAGCATTTTCAGCTCCTAACACTTTACGGATGCCGATTTCTTTTTTTCTGCGCTCGGCAGCATAGGCAGCCAGGCCATACAAACCAAGGCAGGCAACAAATATGGCAATCCCAGTAAATATCCAGAGTAAGGTTTTCAGCTTGTCTTCTGCCTTATACATCTTTTCAAAGTTCTCATCCATAAAAATGTACTCAATAGGATAGTCTGGTGAGAACTTGCTCCATACTTTTTTAACCTCATCAATGGCCCTACCTATGTTTGATGCATCTAGTTTAACCGCTACTTTCCAGTAGGCATTTGGAAAAATCTGCAGCACCGTTGGCTCTACTTTGTCGTAGAGGCTCTTAAAGTGAAAGTCCTTTACCACCCCAATAATCTTTCCTTCCTTTAAAGAATCAGGGTTTTGGTCGTTCCACACATGCCAACGCAACGGCTGACCCAACGCTTGCTCCGGTGTACCGTAGCCTAGTTCTCTAACAGCTGTTTCGTTAAGCATAAACGCATGGTCAGCATCTGTTCTATAATCTTTCGAAAAAGGCCTGCCAGCCAGCACTTTTACATTAAGTGTGTTAAAATAGTCGTAGTCCACCATCAGCTGCGTAACGCCATGGTTTTTTTGCTCTCCATTTATAAGTGTGGTAATGCCATCGCCTGCAGTTGCATCTCCCGGGAAACCATATCCTATCGAAACATTTTTTATACCGGGTACTTTCTTCAGTTCATTCTGAAACGTTTCATAGTTCTTGAACATGTTATCCCCTCGCATCTGGAAAAACATGATCTGCTCCTTATTAAAACCCAGGTCTTTGTTGTGCAGGTAAGAAACCTGCTTATACACCACAAATGCGCAAATAATCAGAAAAACAGATAAGGCAAACTGTATCACAATCAATCCATGCCTCAGCCACTGTATCCGGCCCACCTTGGTATCTACTACAACGGCACTTTTAAGCACTTTAACAGGCTTGAAGCCTGATAAGACCAAAGCCGGGTAAAAACCTGCCAGCAAACCCACTACCAACGTTAGGCAAAGCAGCAACACAAGCAGCAAGGGCTGGGTAAATATGTTAAAACTCATTTCCTTTCCGGTAAAAGCATTAAGCGATGGCAAGACCAACGAGGTAAGTGCAGCTGCGAATATGATACTTATCAGCGTGAGAATCACTGTTTCAGACAGGAACTGTATGACCAGTTGGCTTCTGCTGGCACCTATAGATTTACGCACCCCCACTTCCTTAGCACGTTGCATAGATTTAGCAGTTGCCAGGTTTACAAAGTTGAAGCAGGCAATCAGCAGAATAAAAACTGCGATGATACCAAGCGCCTTTACATAAGTAATGTTTCCCCTGATAGACTGATCATACTTAAAGTCTGCAGAATACAGGTATACTTCGTGCAGGGGCTGAAACACCGGCAGGTAATTATAAGGTTTATTCTGATCCGGATCGATCTGCTGTTTTACAATATTCCTGAACTTTGATTGCACCAGGTTAGCGTCTGTACCCTTATTTAATTTAACATAAGTATAAAACTGTTGCCAACTCCATTTCTTCATCCTTTCAGCTGGTAGCTCAGCAGCCTCCATAGGCAAAATAAAATTAACTGGTAAGTGAAATTTGTCGCTGCTCCTGAAAACACCACGCACAATGTAGGGCAGTTTATTAACTGTAATCTGTTTCCCAACTGGATCTATATCACCAAATACACGCTCAGAAAACTGATCAGAGATTACAATAGAAGAAGGATCAGTCAAGGCTTTTTCAGGAGAGCCATACTTAAAGGGCAGCCGGAAAACTTTAAAAAAGTTAGAGTCTGTAAAGGTTCGCCCTTTTTCGTAAAGGCTTTTCTCTCCGAATTCAACCAGGTTGTTTGCATCAAACTGCAGCATCAGAATGCGTACCACCTCCTCTACCTGCGGAAAATTCTGATCCAGAGTGGTGCCATACATAGGAGGCACAGGTGCCACAAACGAACCGGCTTCTTTAGCCGACATATCGTTGTAAACACGATAAACCCTATCCCCTTCCGGCAAAAACTTATCGTACTGCAACTCATCGTACACAAATAGCCCAATCAGCAGGCAGGCGGTTAGGCCGAGCGCAAGCCCTGATATATTGATAAGCGAAAAAGCCTTATGCCGGAACAGGTTGCGGTAGGCTGTTTTAAAGTAGTTTCTGAACATAGTTTTAAAGATAAGTATTGGTGTTAGGATGCTGATATGTTATAAAGCTTGTAACTATCTGCTTTACCATGCACAGATGCAGTGCCAATAACCTATATGATTGTCTATTAGACAATTAAGCAATTAATACTTTATTACCTCTGTGCATTTTCGCGCGCAGAGTGTGCGAATTCGCACGCCCCCTCCTCCACCTGTTTGCTATAGTACCTCGTATTCAAGATGTTGTAAGAATGGCATAATTGTAGTTTATTTATCTGTGATTATATTAAAGCACTTATGCAGTTAAAAAAGGCTTCCATACTTGTTATAGACGACGATCCGGATGTGCTCACCGCCATGCGCCTGTTGCTGCGCCCACAGTTAAAGGAAATCATCACAGAAAAGAACCCGGAACAACTTCCTGCCCTGCTCAAAAGCCTGGCCTTTGATGTTGTGCTGCTGGACATGAATTTTAAGAGTGCATTAAATACCGGAAACGAAGGTCTTTACTGGTTAAAGAAGATCAAAGAACTGAAGCCAGACACGGCAGTGGTAATGATCACCGCATACGGCGACATTGACCTTGCCATACGATCACTGAAAGAAGGAGCCTTTGACTTTGTAGTAAAACCCTGGCAAAACGAGAAACTGCTCCATACGTTAAGTGATGCCATCAGCAACAAGGCAAGCAGCACCGGCAGCCAAGCCCGTAAAAATGCGCCTGCACAACTTAGCGGTTTCGAGCTGCTAGGCGAGTCGGAGGCCATGCAGGATATCTTGCTTAAAATAAAGAAAGTTGCTCCTACCGATGCCAACATACTTATACTTGGAGAGAACGGCACCGGCAAAGAACTCATAGCGAAAGCCATACACCAGCACTCGCTGCGTGCTGATAAACCTTTTATAAAAGTAGATGTGGGTGCGCTTACAGAATCCTTGTTTGAGAGCGAGCTGTTTGGCCATAAGAAAGGCGCTTTCACGGATGCCCGTGAAGACCGGGCAGGCCGTTTTGAGGCGGCACACAGCGGTACTATTTTCCTGGACGAGATCGGAAACATATCGCTGCACCAGCAGTCAAAGCTCTTAAGTGTACTTCAGAACAGGCAGGTAATCAGGTTGGGCTCCAACGAGCCGGTTGATATTGATGTACGCCTGCTTTGTGCCACAAACGTTCCGCTTACCGAACTGGCAAATGAGTCACGTTTTCGCAAAGACCTGATTTACCGGATCAATACTGTAGAGATCATGGTGCCACCACTCCGTAAACGAGGCAACGACATTATACTTTTAGCCAGTCACTACATGCAGGTGTATGCCAGTAAGTATATGAAACCACAGCTTGAGCTGTCGAAGCAGGCATCCGATAAATTAATGAGTTACCACTACCCTGGCAACGTAAGGGAGCTGCAGTATGCTATAGAGCGTGCCGTAATTATGGCTGATGGTTATGTACTGGAAGCGCAGGATATACTTTTCTCCCCAATCGAGTCAGCGCCCGCCCCGGAGACCCAGCCAATGGAATCTAACCTGGAGGAACTGGAGAAAGCTACGATTCACCGGGTAATGGAAAAGCATAGCGGCAATATGACAAAGGCTGCCAAGGAACTGGGTATCACCCGTACCGCACTGTATCGCAGACTGGGCAAGTATGATATTTAGATCATTTGAAGCCAAGCTAGTGCTGCGCGTGGCCCTGCTGCTGCTCACGCTAAGCATGCCTGCCTTAGTTATACTTCAGGATTGGGCAGAGCTGCTTGTATTTCTGCTGCCGCTTATAGCTTACCAAGTATACGACCTGATACATTTTACCAAACAGGCGCAGGAGGAGTTTAAGCAGTTTATTGATTCGGTGCATTACCGCGATTTCTCCAGGCATTTTAATGAAAACCATGTACCTACCCAACTGCAAACACTACGCAAGGGTTTTAACGAGATAAATGCTACGCTAAAGGCCATAAGCACCGAGCGTGAAACACAGTTCCAGAACCTGCAGAAGGTAATGGAGCTGGTAAATACCGGAATTCTATCTTATAAAGTAGACTCAGGAGAAGTAGTGCTGATGAACGAGCCATTAAAGCAGCTACTGCACCTGCCTTACATGCAAACCATACATTACCTTGCCAAACGTGATAAGGCACTTTATGAGGAGGTACAGCACCTACAGCCTGGCCACAGTAAAATAGGTACGGCCAACACAGCCCTCTTTGAGAAGAATGCTTTTAAAGTGCTCATATCTGCCACCACGTTTATGCATGAAGGAGAAAAGTATAAACTGGTTGTTTTCCAGAACGTGAACGAGGCCCTGGACGAGACAGAATCGCAGGCATGGCAGAAGCTATTGAACGTGATGACGCATGAAATCATGAATTCCGTGGCGCCAATTGCCTCACTGGCCGAAACGATCAGGGCAAGGCTGGCGGAAATAGAAATGAAAGGTACCGATGCAGCAGATGTAGAAGACCTGGAAGTAGGCGTAGAAACAATAAAGCGCCGTAGCGAAGGCCTGCTTCGCTTTGCTGAGACTTACCGCAGCTTGAGTAAAATCAACAGCTTGTCGCTGCAAACGGTGTATATAAAGGATGTGTTCGCCAACCTGCAACGTCTCATGCAGCCAACTCTTAACCATAAGCAGATAAAGCTAGAGCTAGCGGTAAAGGACCCGAACCTTAAATTACAGGCAGATGCCAGCCTGCTCGACCAGGTACTTATAAATTTGCTGGTGAACGCAATTGAAGCGGTAAAAGAAAACCCAGAACCGGAGATTATACTTTCTGCTTACCAGGACAATGAACAGAAAACAGTTATCAAAATTATGGATAATGGCCTTGGTATGACCAGGGAAGTACAGGAAAAGGTCTTCATCCCTTTCTTCACAACTAAAAAGCAAGGCAGCGGTATTGGCCTGAGCTTGTGCAAGCAAATCGTGCTACTGCACAAAGGTACCATTCAGTTGCAATCAGAAGAAGGCGAAGGCACCGTTTTTACCTTGCGATTCAACTAAATGTTATATTTTTTTCAGTTACAAAAACTCCCTACTCAAAAAATAAATCACGTTTTAAGCATCTTTATGCAAGAATTGTAAACTTTTTATCGTACATTGTAGAAAATAATGAACGAATACACTGCTGCAAGTGTAGTAAGTGTATAATAAACAACATCATATGAATAACGGAACAGTAAAATTCTTCAACGAAACTAAAGGATTCGGTTTCATCACAGAAGAAAATTCAAATCAGGAGTACTTCGTACACGTATCTGGCCTGGTAAACGAGATCAGAGAAAATGACAAAGTTACTTTTGATCTTCAGGAAGGAAGAAAAGGACTAAATGCAGTTAATGTTAAGCTTGCTTAGTCTGGCTATATAACTCATTTGAAAAAGCCTTACGTATAGTAAGGCTTTTTTATTTCCTCAGGCAAACCCTCTTAATAGTCCCGGCAAGTTTCACCCCTTCTTGCAGGGTTAACCAAAGTAAACTCAGATGAACAGAAAATATTTAGTTGACACCATAACGCGGGAGTACCTGTGTGTTGCATTGCAAAAAGGACGGGAATGGGAGCCTAACAACCAGGATTCTCTAACATCTTTCATGGAATCGCGGTCACACAAAAACGATCCTGCCTTCGAATTACTTTCAGGGGAGTATAACGATAACTCCTTCTTTGAAAAATGGATACGTAACGGCACTAATTTTCTTTTTAAGTATTAACAGCGAAAGTATTGCGTGCCACACATTA
This sequence comes from Pontibacter sp. H249, assembly GCF_037892465.1. Classification (NCBI taxonomy): domain Bacteria; kingdom Pseudomonadati; phylum Bacteroidota; class Cytophagia; order Cytophagales; family Hymenobacteraceae; genus Pontibacter; species Pontibacter sp. H249. The sequence goes on from NZ_JBBKTR010000021.1 coordinate 68,040, forward strand.
AAAAAACTTAAATCAATATATGGGTAGATCACAGGAAACCTTTAGTAAAAAAGAAAAAGAGAAGAAAAAACTTAGAAAAAAGCAGGACAAGGAGCAGAAAAAGGAAGAGCGCAAAGCCAATTCTAACAAAGGCAAAGGCATGGATGAGATGCTGGCTTATGTGGATGAGTTTGGTAATATTTCGGCTACCCCTCCAGATCCGACCAAGAAGAAAAAAGAGTTCAAGCAGGAAGATATCCAGATCGGTGTATCGAAGCAAGCTGAACCAGACCCGGCTGATTTAATCAGAAAAGGAACTGTAACCTTTTTTAACTCCTCTAAAGGATATGGTTTTATTAAAGACCATGACACGCAGGAAAGTATATTTGTGCACCAGAACGGCTTAACCTGCCCAATAAAAGAGAATGATAAAGTAACATTCGAAGTGGAGAAAGGGCCGAAAGGTTTAAATGCAGTAAACGTAAAGGCTGCATAACACCATAAAGGATTCCTTTAGCAAAATACTACTTATTCGTTCACACCAGGAGGTACTTACTGCTTTGTAAGTGCCTTTTCTGTTTTTAGGCAGTCTCCAAAAAAACAACCCAATAACATAAAATAGAAAAGGGCTCCTTTTTTAAGGGAGCCCTTCCTATATCATTGAATTGTAATTATCAGTAAAAACATTTCAACTTTTTAGCCGTCCATTTATACGGGGTATACTATAGCAAGGTTACGTTATCTGAAAAAAAATTATTTTTTCCATCTTTACATAACAGGCTTAACGCATTTACTTCTCGCACTCATTTGGCAGCGAGGGGATGTAAGCTCATCTTGTCTTATTGCATTTAATCAAAACAGCTCTTTTGAAAGGAAGGCGCTCCCTTGAGGAAACTTTAAGAATGTTAAGTACTGTTGGTTGAAATTTTGAGATAATGCTATGAACTATAAGTGTACTACACACATCATCAACAAAGGCAACCTAAAAGATACCGCTTAACTCCTCCCCCGTTATACTTCGTACAATGGTTTTGATACCATTTAGCTATGAAGAAAAACAAAAAAGACGCCTCTAAAAAGTTAACCGCAAAAGAGTTGCAGAACATTGGCTTTCCGGCTGGTAAACCTATAGGTACGGCCCTTAACATCATACACACCTATTTTACCGACCTTGGCAAAAACCACCAGATAGAGCTGGTGCAGGATGTACTTACAGCACCCGATCAGTACCAGCTGCACGCTACACTGGGGCCACTAGCCCAAGCCATACTTGCCCATAAGCAAACTGCTCCCATCAATTTAAAAGCAGAACAGCAACCGTATATTATTTATGGTGCAGAGGGCATAGAAGAAGGCGCACGCAAACAAATGGAAATAGCCATGCGACTGCCTGTTACACGCGCAGGAGCACTAATGCCCGATGCACACCAAGGCTATGGCCTTCCCATTGGTGGTGTGCTGGCAGTAGAAAATGCGGTAATACCATACGGCGTAGGTGTTGATATTGGCTGCCGCATGAGCATGAGCATTTATGACATCCATAAGGGCTACCTGGATAAGAACCGGGACGAGCTGAAAAAGATGCTGCTGGATAACACCCGTTTCGGCTACTCCTCTTTTAAACGCCCAATGGACCACGAGATAATGGAGCGGCAAGAATTCCATGAGATACCAATCGTGCACGAGCTAAAGGACCGTGCCTATAGCCAACTGGGAACCTCGGGTGGAGGCAATCATTTTGTGGAGTTCGGGATAGTGGAAATACAAGATGCACAAAATGAATTTAATTTGCCGCTGGGTTCTTACATGGCTATACTTTCCCACTCTGGCTCCAGGGGCCTGGGAGCTAACATAGCCGGATATTATACCAAAGTAGCTATGGATAGCTGCCGGCTGCCACAAGAGGCCAAGCACCTTGCCTGGCTCGATCTGAACACGGAGGCCGGACAGGAATACTGGCTTGCCATGAACCTGGCCGGCGACTATGCTTCCGCCTGTCACCACCAGATACACCAACGGCTAGCCGCTGCACTTGGCGAGTCTCCCATAGCTACCATCGAGAACCACCACAACTTTGCCTGGAAAGAAAAAGACGCTAACAGCAGAGAATACATTGTACATCGCAAAGGTGCTACGCCAGCCGGAAAAGGCGTATTAGGCATTATTCCTGGCTCCATGGCTACTCCTGGCTTTATAGTACGAGGCAAGGGAGAGGCAGCCTCCATTAACTCAGCCTCGCATGGCGCAGGGCGTGTGATGTCGAGAACACAGGCAAAGAAAACACTCAACAAGCCACAGGTGCAAAAGTTTATTCAAAAAGCGGGCATAGATGTGATAGGCTCAGACCTTGACGAAGCCCCAATGGTTTACAAAGACATACACCAGGTAATGGCGGCACAACAAGATTTGGTGGAAATAGTCGGCACCTTTCATCCCAAAATTGTGCGCATGAACGGCGATGAAAAATATATGGAAGTGGATTGAAGTATAAACTAGAAAGGATGTAAAAACAAAAACGGGATTCCGCCAAGAATCCCGTTTTATTATATTGAAAGGTTAATTTAGTAAACTTACCATTTCAACTTTTTAGCCACTTTAGTATACGGCACTTTTTATACCAAGGTTACAAAGTGATGAAAATTTATGCAATTTTTTTTCGCGTATAGTCACTTATATGGTTTATCAGGCAGAATAAGCGTTTTTTAATACAAAAATGTCCAAATTAATCAGTCAAAAAGAGTGCAATTTTACAGCTATTGCCATTGTGGCAGCTATACCTCCTGCACTTTTTAAACAACTCCCCTAAGCCTTGGATTACCCAGTACAGTTTACGCGTTGCTAATTTTTGTTTTTGTCAGGCGCTAGCTTTTATCAGCACCAGCAACTTAACTTTGCGGGCGGTGTACCAATCACCGTATTTAAAACACATAAGGGTAAAAAAGAGTAAATCTGTATAGTTTCAGGGTTCAACAGCTGCTGGTGCAAATCAGTGCTCAATTCTGTATGCTGGTAAGTATAAATTTGTAAAAGATCTGTGAAAGGTAAAAGGGATTCAGAAACACCGGCAAAGCCAAGCCGCCTATTCGATTGTATTGACTGGCAACTGGCAACTGCGCCACTGGATGATATGCTCGCAGCCAAAGAAAACGGGCAATGGCGAAAGTATAGCACGAAAGAGGTTCGCGAAACAGTGGACCGCATCAGTGGTGCCTTACTTAACTTAGGCATAGGCAGAAACGATGGATCACCTGAAGGCAGAGACAAAGTAGCCATTATCAGTCCAAACTGCCCCGAGTGGATGCTGGTTGATATGGCTATACAGCAGATTGGCGCCATTTCGGTACCTGTATACCCTACCATCAACAGCAAAGAACTGGAATTTATACTTCAGGATGCAGCTGTAAAAATGATATTTGCAGGTAATAAAGCGCTTTACCAGAAAATTGATGCACTGCGCCCAGGCCTGCAGACGGTACAACAGGTGTATACTTTTAACAAAGTAGAAGAAGCCCCACATTGGAAAGAACTGCTTACAGACCCGACTACAGAAATAACGGAACAGGTAGAGCAGCTGAAAGAGGCAATAGACGCACATGAACTGGCTACCATACTTTATACATCAGGTACTACCGGCACTCCCAAAGGTGTAATGCTGTCGCACTATAACATTCTCAGCAATGTGTTTAGCAGCGCCCTCGTTATTCAGGAGGTTGGCGTTTTCCGTAAAAAGGCAATCAGTTTTCTGCCCCTGAACCATGCCTTTGAGCGTATGGCAACTTACTGCTACTTTTATTCCGGTGTATCGATATACTATGCCGAAGGAATGGAAAGTATAGCCGGGAACCTGCGAGAGGTAAAGCCTACTATTTTTACTACCGTACCCCGCCTGCTAGAAAAGATTTACGAAGGACTAGTGGCCAAAGGCTCAGAACTGAAAGGCAACAAAAAGAGATTATACTTCTGGGCGCTTAACCTGGCCGAGCAGTTTGAAATAAACAAGCCCCTACCACTGAGCTACCGGCTGCAGCTGGCCCTCGCCGACAAGCTGGTGTACAGTAAGTGGCGCCAGGCATTGGGCGGCGAGGTAAAGGCTATCATAACAGGTGCAGCAGCCTGCCAGGTGCGCTTACTAAAAGTTTTCACGGCTGCCAAGATCATTATCCAGGAAGGCTACGGCTTAACAGAGGCTTCCCCTATTATCAGCGGTAACCGTTATGCTGAAGAGAACAGGATGTTTGGTACAGTTGGCCCATTACTAGAAGGTGTGGACGTTAAAATTGCAGATGACGGTGAGATACTTTGCAAAGGCCCTAATGTGATGATGGGCTATTACAGGCGGCCTGACCTGACCGAGGAAGTGATTGACAGCGACGGCTGGCTACACACCGGAGACATCGGCACAATAATAGACGATAAATTCCTTAAAATAACGGATCGTAAAAAAGAGCTGTTTAAAACCAGTGGCGGCAAGTATGTGGCACCGCAGCCCATCGAAAACAAGATGGTAGAAAGCAACTGGATAGAACAGATTATGGTAGTAGGCGATACACAAAAGTATGTAGGCGCACTTATTGTTCCGGCTTTCCAGAAGCTAAAGGAATGGTACACTAACCAAGGAATAAATTATCCCGGCAACCAGGAAGCGTTACAGGATAAAGATGTTTGGGGACTGATAAAAGAAGCAGTAAACCTGTACAACAAAAACTTTAATCCAGTGGAGCAGGTCAAGAAATTTGTGTTGCTCCCCTCTGAGTGGACCATCGAAAGCGGTGAACTGACACCAACTCTTAAACTAAAGCGAAGGGTAATTCTGGAAAAGTATAAAGATTTAATCAATTCGCTGTATGTGTAACTGAGTTACCAAAACTTCTCCTTTTCATGGTATCAGTTTGAGCACAACAGTTTAGTTAGTGAGTTATGCGACCAGGGTGCAACTGGCCTAAGTATAGGTAGTAAGTATAAATGTAGGCCTAAACGAACATACATGACGTTGTGGTCAGTTGTGCTTCTACAGACAGCATGTAGCGAAACACAGTCAACCACGAATTACAGCGTGTACCCTATCAAATCCCTTCAAATCACCAAAATAAGATAACATACCTGCAGATAGAAGCTTCTTCTATCTGCAGGTACCAGTTTACATCCATACACTTCAATCAACCTTACTCCCAATCACTTCTGCCGTAAATAGGCTTATCCCCACTCAACTCCTGCAGCTAATAATGATGAAAAAGCTGCACAATCTGGCAAAAAAGCTTTAATTTAAGCTGGCGAACACATTTGCCTTAACGGCAACTAGCACTTACTCTAACTTTAAACGTTCTAACTCCTGCCTACAACTACATGGAAAACATTATCAGCTCGGTTAACGACATTGTCTGGAGCAATGCACTCATCATCCTCTGCCTCGGTGCAGGTGTTTATTTTTCAATCATTACCAAATTTCTGCAGGTGCGCTACCTGCGCGAAATGCTTTACTTGCTTTTCAAAGGCCAGTCATCTAAGAAAGGAATCAGCTCTTTTCAGGCATTTACCGTAGCCATTGCCGGACGCGTAGGTACAGGTAACATAGCCGGTGTAGCAACGGCCATCGCTATGGGCGGACCAGGTGCTATTTTCTGGATGTGGGTGATTGCTTTTCTGGGTAGCGCCTCGGCTTTTATAGAAGCAACACTTGGCCAGATTTACAAGGAGGTGAAAGACGGACAGTATAGAGGCGGCCCTGCATTTTACATCGAAAAAGGACTTGGCATAAAGTGGTATGCTGTGTTGTTTGCTGTGGCAACAATTGTAAGTATGGCGCTTTTTCTGCCAGGTGTGCAGAGTAACAGTATTGCCTCCAGTGTAAGCACAGCCTTCCAGATACCCGTTGCTTATACCGGTGGAGCCGTTACCTTACTGCTTGCCCTGATTATTATTGGCGGGGTAAAACGAATTGGTAAAGTGGCGCAGGTAGTGGTGCCGTTTATGGCGGGTGCCTACATCCTGATGTCGGTGGTAATCATATGCATGAATATAACTGAAGTTCCGGCTGTACTTAGCCTGATTATACGCTCTGCTTTTGATTTGGAGCCAGCTTTTGCGGGTGTGTTCGGTATGGCTATTTCGTGGGGGGTGAAGCGTGGTATTTACTCTAACGAAGCCGGTCAAGGAACAGCACCGCATGCTGCCGCTGCAGCAGAGGTTAGCCACCCGGCCAAACAGGGGTTGGTACAAGCCTTCTCTGTTTACGTGGATACGCTTTTTGTTTGCACAGCTACAGCGTTTATGATCTTGTTTACGGGTCAGTATAATGTGGTTAGTCCGGAAGGCGGTTTTCTGGTGGAGAATCTGCAGGGCGTACCTTTTGGACCAGAGTATACGCAATCGGCAGTGAACACGCACTTTCCTGCGATGGGCAGCGGGTTTATAGCCATCTCCCTGTTCTTCTTCGCCTTCACTACCATTATGGCCTACTATTACATTGCAGAAACAAACCTGAGCTATCTCAACACAAAAGGAAACAAATGGATGATCTGGGCTTTGCGTGTACTTATATTGAGTGCTACATTCTACGGATCAGTAAAAACAGCAGAATCTGCCTGGATGCTGGGTGATATAGGCGTTGGTATTATGGCTTGGCTAAACGTGGTGGCGATCCTGCTGCTTCGTAAACCTGCCCTTCGTGCCCTGAAAGACTACAACGAGCAACGAAAAGCCGGCCTCGACCCTGTGTTTGACCCGGAGAAACTGGGTATACCAAATGCAGACAAATGGCACCAGGATACACAAGAAGAAAAAGAGTTACAGGCCGTATAGTTTTATACCAACTGCTAACCTGCTAAACCAAAAGAGACGCTTCATGAGGCGTCTCTTTTGGTTTACATTACTATCTACTCCCGTCAATGCACAGCGAAAGCCATGAATCAATTTTGCCGGAGTAGACTGTTACATTTTTTAAAGCCTGCGCTAAACAACAAGCAGGCTGTTGGTGCCTCCATATTCGTTAGGTGCCTCTCCGTCTGCGTCCGGATCGTTTCTCCAGTCGGTGCCGTTAACCAAGTACTTAAACTCATGCTGGCTGTTCTTCGGAAGTGTTTGCACGCACTCAAACACACCGCCCTTCTTTTTGCTCATGGTCATCGGGCTAGACCAGTTGTCGTTTAGCCCCAGTATCTCTACTTTATCTGCATTGTCTAAGCTCACCGTAAATTTAACCTTACACTGATCTTTGGTTTTAAGGTATGTTTTCTGGATCATTTCTTAAATTTTAAGCCTGTTTAATTAAGAAAAATTGATTACCTGGTTCTAATAGCTATTTGATCGCCAGCACTTTAGTATAAATAAAGCATTATACAGCCAAGGCATTCTCTTATACTTTTTATAAAGCTGCCTTACGGTTAAAACACGATTATGTTATACTTCACTCTTATCAGGATACAAATTAATAAGCAGCCTAGCTTTACTTCCTCTTCACTTCTCCGTTAAGTAATGCATATAAAAGAATTTCATTATGGAAAATACCCACGCATTACGTGAGCACCTGGTAAAGCTGATTCAGGGCGGGCAAGCCTATCAACCAATCAATGAGTTGCTTGGAAGTATAACAGCCGATGTGGCCGGCAAAGAAATAGAAAAACTACCTTATACTATCTGGCAACTGGTTGAGCACATGCGATTAACACTGCAGGATATTGTGGAGTTTATCCGCAACCCCGATTACCAGGAGCCCAACTGGCCCGACGACTACTGGCCTAAAGAGAAAGCCCCTGCCGACCAAAACGCACTCGACAAAAGTATAACCGCCATACAGGCAAATATGAACGAGATGATACACCTGGTACAAAATCCTGCAAACGATTTGTTTAAACCTATTCCACAGGGCAGCGGCCAAACCCTTTTGCGCGAAGCATTTCTGGTAGCAGAGCATAATGCGTATCACATGGGCCAGGTGATGGTGCTAAGAAGACTGCTTGGCGATTGGTCCTAAACTATACTCTTTTTAAGAACCTATACGCTTATACAACATCTAGCTACACTAATTCTTTGGGCAGACTCTGAAACCTTAAGCCTATATAGTAAGCTATTATAAATAGAAGGTTTTACAGGCACGCGTTCTGAAGTATCTGAAATAAAAGGAAACATTTATAAGACCGCTGCACGTAAACTATATATTATATAATTTGCAAAGCTAATATGATGTTAAAAATCAATGGCTTGCATATTTTGAACTAAATTACTTATGATAATGAAAAAGTTAATTTTAGCTGGTGCCGTAGTATTTACTTCGTTTGGTTTTTATTCCTGTGGAGGTAATGATGGTACTACAGAAGGAGAAATGGACGGAACTGTAATCGATACGGATACGACAGTTTCTGAATTAGAAGTAGAACGAACTGTACGTGACGTAGATACAACTGTAACTACAGAAACGGAAACAGTAGATCCGCAGAACGATCAACAATAGTTCTAACTACTTAAAAATAAAACTCAGTTAAAGTGGCGGAAAGGCTAAACAGCTTTTCCGCCACTTTTTTTGTTTTGCGAAGTCTACTCAGGCAAACTTCATTCAGTTATACTTTCGTACATCAATCTCTTTCGCCAGAACCAGGATGCGCAGGATTTTAGAGTAAACCCATACTTCCGGGTGGACAGATTTATACTTGTAAGATTTTTTCATCTTAATTTTCGAAGGGATGACAAATGGCAACGATAGAACTTAAGCTCCAACTGTGGTAACGACAGAATCCTGAGTCAGATAAAAAGACCTCGCAGCGTCCTGAGGTCCTGCGAGGTCTGAAACAACTCTCTAACTCCAAAACCCTCTAACTTTCTAAATCGCCTCTCTCTCCCACTTCACCTCCGGAAAAACTACCTCCAGCTGCCTTTTAATCACTCGGTAATTCCCCTTCCAGAAACTCGCGAGATCCGACACGGTGGTTATCGGCTTGAGCTCCGGGGTCAGCAAAGCCAGCTCCACCGTCATCTCCCCTTCGTCTACTTTCGGACTTGCTTCCCAACTCAGCACATCCTGCAGGCGTATCTCCAACTTAGGTTGTGAGCCATCAGGTTTATAGGCTAACTCTATACTTGATCCATCCGGCAAATCTATACTTTGCGGTGCCAACACCTCCAGCCTTGCGCGCTGTTCTTCGTTCAGGTATTTCTTTTCCAGAATAGGCAGCAATTCCAGCTCCATCAGCTCGTCGGGGTGCTCTATGTCGAACAAGTATGGCTTCAGCCAATCCATGTTAGTCATGAGCAAAGTAGAAGTGCTTACGTCGGGCCAGAACTCGGAGGGTCGCCATTTGCGGAGGCTCAGCACGCGGTTTTGCCATTGCGTTACATCGTGGTTGAAGTCCAGAAGGTGCTCGCCTTCTGCTTTAATGGCTTCGGACATGGCCGGTACTCTATACTTTTCGTCGGGGGGTGGCAGCGGTTTGCTTTGCAGCACGATGCTTCCGATGCGGGTATCCAGCGAGGCAGTCAGTTCGCCGTCGTTCACGTCCCAGTGGTATACTTCCTGCTGCTTTAACAGCGGGGCCAGGTCACGGGGGTTGAGCGGTGAGGCCAGGAAAATGCGGCCCGGGTTATCACCGGTGCCGGCGTGCAGGTGTGCGATGGCTAGCCAGGATTCGTGCGCCAGGTCGTCGCGGTGACCGGCAGAAGCATACTGCCCGCTGGCCAACTGGAACTGTGCGTTGTTGCCGGGGCGGGCGTAGGCGATGCGCTCCGGATAGCAATGCGCCAGCAGCACACCGGTTTCATACTCGTCGAAGGTGCTGTTCTCGGGCTCCACTTCAAACAGCTGGCGGTACGAGCGGGCTATCTTCTCTATCTTACCGAAACGCTTGCCCTGCCCCTGCTCTTTTCTATACCTGCGCAGCGCTTCTACTCTTAAATTAATGTCGATGCCGGCGTTGCGGTCCAGCGGGTCGCGCTCTTCCAGTACGGCGGCAATATCAGATGCCAGTGCCACCTGGTCTGTTTCTTCGGCTTTGAGCAGCATGTGCGCAATACGTGGGTGGCAAGGCAGCGTGTGCATACGTTTGCCGTGCTCGGTAATGCGACCGTTCTCCAGCGCCTGCAGTTGGTGCAGCATTTCGGTGGCCGATTGCAATGCAGCGCGCGGCGGCTGGTTCAGCCAGGTAAGGCCACGGATATCGGTAATGCCCCATTGCGCCATGTCCAGCACCAGGTTCGCCAGGTCTGCTTCCATGATCTCGGGGGTGCGGTGCGGGGCCATACGCTCCTGCGTAGTTTTGCTCCACATGCGGTATGCGGTGCCGGGGCCTAAACGTCCGGCACGACCGGCACGCTGGTCGGCAGCGTCTTTTGAGATGCGCACCGTTTCGAGGCGCGACAAACCGGACTTCGGATCGAAGCGGGAAGTTTTGCCGAAGCCTGTGTCCACCACCACCGAAATGCCTTCTATCGTTAAGCTGGTCTCGGCTATACTTGTCGCCAGCACCACTTTGCGCCTTCCCTGGCGGTCGGGCATGATGGCGGCGTACTGCTTGCCGAAGGGCAGCATGCCGAACAGCGGGTGAATCTTAAAATCTCGCAGCTGCCTGCGAAGTAACTCTTCTACTTTCCGGATGTCGTTTTCGCCGGGCAGGAACACGAGGATATCGCCTTCCTGCTCCTGCGCTGCCTGCTGTACTACTCTGGCAACCATTTCGGGCAGCATGCGGTCGTCGGCGTCGCCGGTGTAAAAGGTCTCGATGGGGTATTGCCGCCCCATGCTTTGCGCTACCGGGGCCTTGAGCATGCTCGTGAGCTGGGGCATGTCCAGGGTGGCCGACATCACCATGATGCGCAGGTCCGGGCGAAGCGTGTGTTGCGCCTCCCGGCTCAGGGCCATGGCTACATCGGCATGGATGCTGCGCTCATGAAACTCGTCGAAGATCACGATGCCAATACCTGTCAGCGAGCGGTCGCTGTGGATCATGCGGGTGAGGATGCCTTCGGTTACGACCTCGATGCGGGTAGCAGCGGAGATGCGCGTCTCGAAACGGATGCGGTAACCGACAGTCTGGCCTACCTCCTCGCCCAGCAGCTGCGCCAGGCGCTCGGCAATGGTTTTGGCCGCCAGGCGCCGGGGCTCCAGCATGACGATCTTCTGATCTTTAAGCCAGGCTTCGTCCAGCAATGCCAGAGGCAGCAAAGTACTTTTACCGGCTCCGGGAGGGGCGTTTACGATCAGCGTGTTCTGCGCCGCCAGGTGTTCCCTAACGGCAGGTATGATTCCCCGAACGGGTAGGTCTATGGTAAATGGATTGAAAGGCAAGGGGTAATATTAATGATATACAAGAATTAATTTTTATGACTGCAATTTACGGAAGTTCCAAAGCTTTTTTCTTCAATATTCAAGGTAACTTAAGCCTGTTTAATACAATACTAACTTATTAAAAACAAACTCCGTATTACAGGTCCAAATAGAATAGCTTATATGTTATATATAAGTATAACTTACACATCGTGTCATCAATGCGTATTAAACTACTTGCAAGCTTTCTCCTTATCAGCATTTTACTAGGTTGTGATTCAGAGCAGGAGACAACACCAGCACCAATACCTGAACCAGAAAAAACCTTTAATTTTAGCTTCAGGTACGATACTCAGTCGGAAGAAGCAAATGATTTTGAGCTTATTTTATCTAACACAGATGGAAAAGTTCTGTTAGATACGCTGATAGCCTTTAATACAAATCACAGTCTGCGTCTTAAATCCGGTGATACAAAATACAATCTAACAACGGTTATTTTTGATCCGGTTATAGACACTTATTGGATTAAAACTTACATCAAGGTTAACCCCGATAAATGGAACCTCCAATATTACATGATTTCGACTGAGCCAGTTGAAGAAGAAATGGCAGATATAACTTATATTAACTTCCCTAACACAGACTTCTACTTCAGAACCAAAGCAATTACTAATTATAGCGGCGGATTTAGTGGCTCATTATTTGATAACACCCTTACCCTTACTGGCTATGACAAATTACTCCCATCAGATCTGGCTTATATTGTGGTGCCGGCTCAAGGAAAGTACATGTTAACCGAAGTAACATCAAAGCAGACAACCGTTAACTTTACAGAAGCTGGCAATACAGTAAAGCGTAAGTACAACAGGCCTGCCGACATCACAAATTTCAGGACCTTTGTTTATGGTTTTACCAAGGAAGGCGATCCTAAGAGCCGAATAGAGCTTTATTCTCCAATCATTAAGGAAAGTGAGGAGTATGACCTGCAGTTTCCGCCAACAGGCTTCGAGGCATTTAATCTTCGAATGTTTTACAATGATGCCGCCGGTTATGAACATACCTATACTTACAATGTTAAGGAGATCCCTTCTGAAGTGGAGCTCTCCCCTACTTCTGATTTCTCAGTTTCGAAATCTGGATTTGAAGATTTCATGATAGCTTTTACTAATGATAAACCGAGCATCTATAACGTGAATTGGGCAGCGGATGATCCCAATTACTATATGAGATGGAGCATTTTCAACTCACCGGATGAAACCAGCTTTAAACCGAAAGCTTTTCTGGAAGGTCTGAAAAGCAAGAAGCTGGAGGGTAAGAACATGTCTCTTTTTAAGCTTTTCAGCGTTAGCTCCCGGAAAGATAAAGATTCCAATTACCAGGATATTTTGAACTTTAGTGCAGATCCTTCTCGCTCTTTTTATAGTGAGGTAAAGCAGGACAGAGTAATTGTGAAGCACTTCTAAAGATCCGGAGAGACAATATCTAACTGCCGCTGTTAGCCCCTTTATCAGATGGGCTGACGGCGGCAGTTGCTTTTAAAGAAGCCTTCAATCAAACAGCGTGTTCTGAGCAGAAAGGTGCTTCCTAACAGCAGGTATGATTTCCCGAACGGGTAAGTCTATGGTGAATGGGTTGAAGGGCAAGGGGGTAATTTATCAACGAATTAAGTTACTATTTAAAGTAAACAACAAATACTATATTCGAATTCTTTTATTAATAATTTCAAACGATAGAACAAATATAATAGCTTTACAAAAATCTATCTCAATAAATAATACAAAGCATGAGTATCGAACTTATAACTAAGGCAGAACAAAAAGCAAAACAGGCTGAGAATTTAGAAGCGTTCAAAAGTGTAAACTTAGCTCATATTAAATCAAAGGTCGCACAAATATTAGGTTTAATAGGCAAGAATGGTGTTTTTGGAGAATATACTAAACATGACATTTCACATATTAATAAAGTCTTAAAGCTACTAGATTGGTTAATTCCTGAAGAAACGGCCAACTCTATGACTAGTGGAGATTGGTTAATGATTGTATTGGCGATTTATTTCCATGATTTAGGTATGCTAGTAACTGAAGATGAATTTAATAATCGTATAAATTCAGATTTCCCAAAATTCAAAAACGACATTCTAAATAACACTTCTAATTCTGATTTCACGAACAAGGTTAATGCCTTAGAAAAGAATAAGGCTGAAAGATTCCTATACCAAGAGTTTGTGAGAAGCAAACACGCAGAAAGAATTAAAAATTGGATAACTGCGAAAAGTACTGACAACTTAGGTGTATGTGAACCTATAGTAAAAGAAATCATAGAGTTATTGAAACCGCTAGATGACAAGCTAAAAAAAGATTTAGCTATGATATGCGAAAGTCACCACTTGAATGACCTTGATGATTTCAATAAGTATAAAGTGGTATATAGATATGGAAGCGATGAACAAGAAGCTGTAAATTTACACTATTGTGCATTGATTTTAAGAACAGCCGACCTACTACATATTACTTCAGATCGCACACCTTCTACAGAGTTTAGGTTAATCAATCCTTCGGACCCTAAAAGCCAAGAAGAATGGTATAAACAAATGGCTGTTACTGCAGTTTCTCCAAAACCAAAACAAGATAAAGATGGTAAAATTGACCGATCAATTCAGAGTGATACGGTAGAGGTAACAGCATATTTTAAAGAAGAAAACGGTGCGATAGGCTTCTTTGGACTAATTGCATATTTAAACTTTGCTCGTAAAGAATTATTACAAAATCATAAATGGGCTCAAGAAGCTCAGATTAAACACGGATCCAAGTTTAATTTTCCTTGGAAGGATATAGATGACTCAAGTATTGAAACCGAAGGGTTTGAGAAAAAATTGTTTGAGTTCAAGCTTGATCAATCACGGATATTACAGTTACTTGTTGGACACACCCTTTACAATGACTCGACAGTCGTTTTGAGAGAGCTTATACAGAATGCCATAGATGCTGTAAGACTTCAAAACCATATTGACAAAATCAAAAATATTAACGCACCTATAGGTGAAGTTAAAATAGACTGGATTCCTCAAGAAAGAATTCTAAGCTTTACTGATAATGGCACAGGGATGAGTCAAGAAATAATAGAAAATCACTTGCTAAAAGTTGGTTCTTCTAGATATCAGTCAGATTCATTCAAAAAGAATTACCCCGATTTTTCACCAATTAGTCGTTTTGGTATTGGAATCCTAACTTGCTTTTTGATCGCGGATAATGTGGACATTCTTACTAGTCATCAAGATGAAGACACTATTAAGAAATTAAGTATTAGGAAAGTAGATGGTAAATATCTGTTACAACATATAGATAAATCCGAGGTAGAAAATTTTATCAGGGATCATGGAACAAGAATACAGATTGAAGTCAGACATGATGTAAACATGGATGATATTGAGAATCAAATTAATAAGTGGATTCTATTTCCATCATGTGAAGTTTCATTAACTGTAAATAACTCTAATAGAAAAAGAATAGGATATAGTAGCCCTAAAGCAGCGATTGAGAAATTATTAGGAGATTATGGTTATGAAGTAGACAATAAAAATATAAAAGTTGAGGAGCAAAATTTTGATGGTGTTCAATTAGCATATGCATTAAAATATTCAAAGTCATTTAATGAATGGACTTTTTTAAATGCTCCTAGATATCATCATAAGCACAATTCGTATAGCCAAATTGGTACTTGCGTTGAAGGTGTGAGAGTTGAATTTAATCCACCAGGATATAAACGGAGCAGCCTAATTTCAGTTGCCAATGTAACAGGTAAGCATGCTCCTAAAACTAACGTTGCGAGATCTAATATTGAAGCAAACTCAGGTAAGGAAAACCTATTAAAAAACATTTATAATCTATACATTGATCATATTGTTAATGAAGTAAATGGTATTCAAGAAAGAGGAGGCTTCTCTCTAACTTGGGCTATCAATGAATCATCTATTCTATTAGCCCCATTGATAAACAATAAAGCTATTTCAGACGATACATCAGAGGCGTTAGATGAATCATTATTTTTCTCTTCTTTAGAGAATGCACCACTTCTATTAATTGAAGAAAATTTAAATCGACGAGTTGCATCAGTTAACGAAATAAATGGTATTGAAAATATATGGACAACTGATTGTAATCTATTCAGATCCGCAGAATCTTTAATAAGAGAAATTCAAAGTTCTTCATCTTTAACTGAATTGATGAAAACCCTTTATTCTTCAGATAATTACAATATGTCACATATTAATACTTTATTTTGTGGATTTAATCCTTCTGACATATTACATAAATACGCTTTAAGAAATAGGCAAATAACAACTATTAAAGTATTCCCGTTCGAGCGCAGAGTCGATATTTGTTGGTCAGTAGTTCAAAATAAAAACAATTGGGCAGTTTATTCACTACATGATACAGATGCTAGATATAACCATAACTTCAATACCATTACAGATATATATATTCAAGTCCATGACTGTGTAATTGAAGGTATAAAAGATGAAGTTATTATTAAATGTTTGAACAGTTTAATATTCTTAAAAGGATCACCTATTAATAACTTCCTAGTTTCCTTTTTTGATGAAAACCCTGAAGATACTGAAGAGAGACATGAGGTAGTTCAAAGGCTCTTGAGCATATTGAAGCACTTAATCTATTATAATCCTTCAATGGACTTCTATAACCCTTCCTCTGATTTTGAAAAGTGGATAGAACAATTAGTTCAAAGTGACTCCGAAAGATTTGGAAGAGAGATTGTTTCAGATGAAATATTTTGGAAATTTGTAAACAAGCCAGCTTTGATAAACTCAATAATGGAAACTAAATGGAAGATATTTGATTCATCTGCTTGGTCAAGGAAGTTGCTCACTCATTGGTAGTATTAAAAGAAGAAAAATCTGCCTTTTATCGCATCATTTAATATATTAAGGAGCGAGCCATTAGTTCGCTCCTTTTATTTTCCATGCAGTACAGCTCAATCACAAGTAGCAGCAAGAGCGATAAGCTCGCACTAGCAGACGATGAATGAGTACTATAAACTATAAAAGCGGGGCTATAAGGTTTTGCTCCATCCCCGCTTTTATTTATGCTATTAATATACACTCTTTTCTGCAGCTTACTAACTTTAGGCCTCCTGTTTCTGAGCAGCCAATAGTTGATCGAGATTTTCCATGGCCGCTGTCAGGCCTTCTTTAAAGCCCATCTGGATGGTGGTTTCGAGTTGTGCTAGGTCATCGAATGTGATCAGGTTCTCTACTAAGGTAACCTCCTCTTTGGGTGTAAAGCTTACCTCCCACTTCGATTGCGGCATTTCTGTGTTTACCACGCCTTCGGCATCTGCAAAGCCATCCAGCTCGGTAAAGCTCTTTTTAGGATCAATGGTCTTGTAATTAGCCAATGCCCAATGCTCTTCTCCTTCCGGGCCAACCATGGCATAGTGCCAGTAGCCACCTTCCCTGAAATCCATGGTTTTGGTGCGGGATTTCCAGGGTTTAGGCGCCCACCATTGGTCCAGTATCTCGCTTTTTGTGTAAGCATCCCACACAAGCGGGAGCTCTGCTGCAAACTCTCTTTTAACGGTGATCGTATTGTTTTCCTTGTTCACGGAGAACTCAAATGCAAGGTCGTGTTTCATGGCTTATTTTGTTTTATGTTAGAAAATATAGTATCGAGTTGGTTAAAACGGTCTTCCCAGATCTTCCGGAACTGTTCCAGCCATTTGTCTATTTCTTTCATCTTAGCTACTTCTAGCTGGTAGTAAATTTCGCGCCCCTGCTGTTCCTGTTTTACAAGCTGGCACTTTACAAGTATCTGCAAGTGCTTTGAAACAGCCTGCCTGCTGGTGTCAAAATGTTCGGCTATAGCATTTGGGGTCATTGCCTGCAAAGCAATTAAACCAATAATGGCTCTTCGGGTAGGGTCTGCTATCGCCTGGAAAATGTCTCTTCTCATACCTCAATTAAATTATGCAACCATTTGTTTGCTAATATACGTGCAACTGTTAGGTTGCGTAATTTAATTTCACATTATATTGTGAAAGTTGCTGAAATAGTGGCTATTGGCTTTCTATGAGGTATGAATCATTTGAAGTATAAATTGCTATAACCAATCCTTCTCCCGCTGGCCTCCCCCCGCTGGCGCGAGCTTGTAGCTCGTGCCTTTTCTTTTGTACGCAGCTAAACCTTCAGTACGAGTAACAGTACAAGCTGCAAGCTCGCGCCAGCAGAGGTTTTCACAGGAACAGTACCTGAAACTCTCAGCCTGTTAATCCGGAAACGAGATCGTAAACGTTGATCCTTCGTTCACTTTGCTTTCTAAGTGTATATTACCTCCCATACTTGTCACTTTCTGATGAACCAGGTAAAGCCCAACGCCTTTACTATCTGAGTAGTTATGGAAATGTTGATGCAGACCAAAAACTTTATCCTGCACTTTCTCCATATCAAACCCCTGGCCATTGTCAGAAATGGTCAATTGCGTTACTCCATTCCCCTTCTCAGAATGTATGGCGATACAAGGTGTGCTATTCGGTTGTGCATATTTGATAGCGTTCGTGATCAGGTTTAAAAAAACGCTCTCCAGGTACGCACTATTAAACATCACAATTCCTGCCCTAGAGAAGTCGGCATGGATGCTGGCTTTCGAAGTTTTGATTAAAGAGCTGATAGAATCCTGTACTGTATTCAGACTCCTACTTAGAATTACTTCCTCCACGATGGCTTGTGAACTGTGCTTTTCAGTTAACAGATCAACATAAGTATTGAGGGTTTGCCTAAGCTTCTCCCCTGTTTGCTTGAGAAAATTTATCAGCTGAAGTGTTTTCTGATCGGTAATTTTTGAAATATCTATCAGCTTGAACAACGATAACAAATTGTTTACCGGTGAGCGTAAGTCGTGTGAAGTGGTGTAGTTTAACTGCTTCAGTTCCTGGTTTAACGTGGTTAGGTTGGCAAGTAAGAGGTTTCTTTCTTCCTCCAGCCTTACTTTGTGCGTAACATCTTTGGCAATCGCGAAGATAAGGCGATCACTATCCACTGGCAGCGAAGTCCACGATAGCCATACAATTCCTCCACTCTTTGTTACATACCTATTTTCAAAATGATTGAGCGGCTTCGCTTTTTTTAGCTGCTCCCTAACCTCAGATGTAAGCTTTTGGTCGTCGGGGTGTACAAAGCTATTAATTGGGCTGGCGTACAGCTCCTCCATGGTGTAACCCAGTAGGTTAGAAACGGCAGGGTTAATTTTTTTGAAATATCCATCAAATCCTGCAATGCACAAAAGGTCAGGCGATAACTCAAAGAAACGCACATAATCAAAATCAGCAGTGCTCATCAGTGTGGAGTATGTTGCAAAACAAAGCTAATTAAATTTATGACTGTTGGAGCTTTAAAAATCGGTAAAAAATTAATGCGTTACCTACCTTGCTGGCACAAACTGGTGTTTACATTGCACACAACTAAAACTCCAGCAAAAGTAACAATAGGAGCTACAAATTTGCACCAGCGGAGCACCTGATCCCACCTAATGGCACATTTGATAATATAAGCTGGTATAACCCGTTGTTATCCCCTTTAATTGCGTACATTACAGTATGATAGAAAATAAATTCTCCATTGGATCCGAAGTGTTCGCAAAAGTGAATCCAGATCTGATATTAACCATCCGCCAATACCTGAAACGCATCTATTACTGCACTGTAAAAGATCAGCTTTCGCAGAAGGACCTGGTATACTTTGAGCGGGAGTTAATACCTGTACCGGTTAAATAAACTATAAAGCCCCTGTTAAAAAGGGGCTTTTTTATATAGATAAAACCGTTTTTGTAAAGCTAGTCTTCGAAGCCTTCCCGCAGTTCTTTTGAATTGGCATAGCATACGGGGCTGCTGTTTTCCTTCCGCTCCGCTTTTTCCTTTACCAGTTCCTCGTAATTGTCCGGGGTAGCTAAGATCCTGCACTTCGGGTAAAGCACTACGCCCCGCCTCACGATCTTGCTGTTCGTTTCTATCTCGTGCGCGTTTACCCCTTCCGCCCCATACACATGAATGGTGAAGAAATGGTAATTCGTTTTCTTCGCATACCCTTCTGCCGTTATCCTGCCCGTTATCGTCCGCTCCCCAATAAAGTCTGATGCCTCTCCTTCTACATAAGGCGTGTACACCGACTCCGTCCACGCTACTTTACAACCTACTGTCAGATTCATACTTCTGCTATGTGCTTTGTTAGCTATACGTTTACTGCCTCGCAACATACAAATTTGCTGACTCACATCTCTAGGTTTATCCTAAATCGCTGATAACTATACTTCCAGCACACGTAAAAGTATGAGCTACACGTTTGCAGTAGCATACAAAATTGAGCTTGCCTTTTATACAAAACCCACCCTACCCCCGGAAACCGTACGCAACCAATCCACCAGGATTATGTACTCCTCCCGCAACTGCACCCCTGCCAGAAAGTATACATATTATAAGCAGCTTGCTTCTATCCTATGAGCAAAAAGATCCTGAAGCCATCCAGACCAGTTACTGGTTCTATGTTAAAAGCTCCGTTTCTGTGGATGGAGTGGGGAATGAACTGGCTCTCGTACTGGTTTAGCCACCTGGCTGTTTTCACGCTGCTGAAGTATGTGGGTAAGCTGGCCATACTTCTTGCCATCATTGGCTGGTTTATGGAAGCACCCGCACGCCGGCATGCCTCTATTCGGGAGAACTGGGCTATACTTTACGAGAAAGGCGGTGGCCGCATGGAGGCCTTGCTGTTCCTGCACCAGGAAGGCGTTGATCTTCGGGGCCTGAACGGGGAGTATGGCTTCTTTGAAAGTATAAACCTGCAAGGCGCTAACTTATACGGAGCAGACCTCTCGAATGCGAAGCTGGCCAAGGCGAACCTGAGCCACACCACCCTCACTAATTCCGAACTTAACAAAGCCGTGCTGGACAGCGCCAATCTAACCTCCGCCAAACTAGCCAACTCCGACCTGGCAGGTGCCTGGCTCCGAAACACAAAATTAGACCGGGCCGATCTGAGTTTCACCAACTTCTGGGGTGCCTTTGTGAACGGTGCCAGCCTGCGGAGAGCCAACTTAAACGAAGCCAGGTTAAGTCACGCTTATTTCCCTGCCGCCGACCTGAGCGGTGCCACCTTCCAGTTTGCCAAGCTGGATAGTACAGATCTAAACGGAGCTAAGTTAAGAGATGCCAACTTGTCGCTGGCTGATATGCGGGGTGTGAAGTTATTTGATGCAGATCTCACAAACGCTAAGCTAACGTTTTCCATTTTAGTAGGTGCCGACTTAAGCGGCGCTGAGCTTCGTGGGGCAGACCTGCAAAATGCTATACTTATAAACGCCAATTTAGAAGACGCTGTGCTGGATAGTGCCGACCTGAGAGGCGCTAACCTGCGGGGCGTAAACCTGAAAAATGCTAGCCTGCGCGGTGCCGATCTGCGCAACGTCCGTTTCCTGAGCGACTCAGCTTTAAAGGATGCCGATACAACAGGTGTACTGCTGCGGTAGTGGTGTTTGGGTGTAGTTTAATGCACTTTGTCTGTATGCTCCCTCGCTGGCGCGAGCTTACAGCTTTTGTCTTTTCTTTTCCATGAAGCTATACTTCCAGCAGCTGTAATCATCCCCCTACCCTTCCCAAACCAGGTTCAGGAACACGAAAGGGGATGATTAGGTATTGCTGAACATGAGCAGGCAAAAACAGAAGGTTGCTGTTTTTGATATGACTAACTAACGTACAGCCATTGTGTAATGTGCCTATATGGCAGCCGCTGGTTTCCTGTTGGCTATTGCCAGCATGAAGGCAAGCAGAAAGAACACCGACTCAGTCATAAGCCATTGGTTTCCGAAATCTCCAAGAGCTCCTTCAGAGAAAATGGTAATGGTACGTGATAAGGCGTACAGGCCCCATAGCAGGCACAAAAATAGCAGGCCTTTTTGCGTATCGCGCAGCATCAGGTACATTAG